>JAKATM010000123.1 GCA_021818765.1 Thermoplasmata archaeon
CCTGATACCGTCGAGGACCTTAAGGACCTTTTCAAGCTGCTCAGGCTCATTGCATCTCCAGCTTTTCTGGGGTTCGAGTCGTAACCGGGATCCATTTGCACCTCCCCTCTTGTCGCTTCCCCTGAAAGTAGAGGCAGAAGACCATGCTGTATATACTAACTCCCTGACGGTCAGGCCAGACGACAGGATTTTTTCCTTCAGGTAACTCATATCCTTCTTAGTGACAAGTTTGTGATCAACTTTCGGTATCGGATCCTGCCAGATCAGATCCTCCTTTGGGACCTCTGGCCCGAGGTATCTGGACTTTGGACCCATGTCCCGGTGGGTAAGCTTGAACCATGCCCTTGCAAAGGCATCTGCAAATTCATCTGGGTGATCTAGGAACCTTCTGGATATCTTCTCGTAAGCAGGATCGAACCTCAGTGAAAGATCTGTGACAAGCATCGTTGGGGGGCGCTTCTTGTCAGGATCAAACGGATCTGGAATTATGTTGCCTTCAGACCCGGTCTTTGCGACGAACTGGTATGCACCTGCGGGGCTCTTTTCAAGAACCCATTCATATTTGAAAAGGTTTTCGAGAAAGTTACTGCTCCACCTTGTCGGTGTTTCAGTCCAGACGACTTCCGGTCCGCCTCCGATTGTATCTGGACCTTTTCCAGACTTGAAGGTGCTTTTCCAGCCGAGTCCTTGATCCTCAATAGGTGCGGCTTCTGGCTCTGGTCCAACATGAGATACTGGGCCTGCTCCATGTGTTTTACCGAATGTGTGGCCACCGGCGATCAGTGCAACTGTCTCCTCGTCGTTCATGGCCATCCTTCCGAACGTTTCCCTTATGTCCCTCGCTGCCTTGACAGGATCCGGGTTTCCGTTAGGACCCTCTGGATTAACGTAAATCAGGCCCATCTGTACCGCGGCAAGCGGGTTTTCCAGGTCCCGTTCTCCAGAATAGCGCTTATCGGCAAGCCACGAATCTTCACTTCCCCAGTACACGGATAGGTCTGGCTCATACACATCCTGCCTGCCCCCGCCAAAACCAAAAGTCTTGAAACCCATGTTTTCCAGGGCAACGTTACCGGTGAGAATCATCAGATCCCCCCATGATAATTTCCTGCCATATTTCTGCTTGACAGGCCACAGGAGTCTTCTAGCCTTGTCGAGATTGACATTGTCAGGCCAGCTGTTAACAGGAGCGAAGCGCTGTTGTGCAGATCCAGCCCCACCACGACCGTCGCCCACTCTATATGTACCGGCCGCATGCCATGCCATCCTTATGAATAATGGACCGTAGTTGCCAAAATCCGCCGGCCACCAGTCCTGAGATGTTGTCAGTACCTTATTGATGTCCTGCTTGACAGCTGATAGGTCAAGTTTCTGGAACTCGTTTCTGTAATCAAAACTCGTATCCATTGGGCTGTACTTGGGAGAATTCTGCCTCAGTATCCTAAGGTCCAGTCTATGTGGCCACCAGTCTTCGATACTTTTTGTCATGCTTACGCCATGGTTAACCGGGCATTTAGCTTCACTCATTTTATCGTCTCCATAACTATAATTGTATTAGCTATTAAGTGGTAATTACTATTGATTACTTAATCTTTACCCTCTATCGAGAATACGAAGTACTTCGAACCAAAACACTACAGTGTAATATAGAAACTAAAGGTTATGTACTCACCTAGAGCGTTAAGGTTCTGCTGCACATAAGAAGGCAGGTTCTGCGGCTCTGTATATATCACTCCGATGTAATAAGAGACTTGGTTTGAGGGATACAGGGCAAACGGTCCTTCAATAGTGTTGTTCAGCAACTGAACCCCTGGATTAGACGTGGTCTGCCAGTTATGATCCATCCATACAGAGATAGTGTCGGTATAGCTGCTATTTAGCGTATAATTACCTATCCTTGCGACCTTTGAGATTGAAACATTGAAGTGGCCACTCAGGTTGCCAGTATTGTTGAGTTCAAGTATATTCCAGAAATAGATCGTATTGCTTACATTGAAATTCACATGGACTCGTAAGGTTCCATTCAGCGTGTAATTATTTATCGAATATGTGGAGTTACCAGGCATCCACTGGAATGTACCACCCTTGTAAGATACATTGGTGGTGTTATTGATCTCAATCACAGGAACCTTCTGTACGGCGACTACCTGGATGTTGCCTGAGATCATTACGTCCCCATATATCAATGGGGCCACTATAAGAACGGAGAGGACGACAATTATTGCTACTTTCAGGGTTTTTCCTGTGTTCGCATTTATTTTTTTCATCAAGCCTTCGTCCCCTCCCATGATCGGCAGTCCTATTTGGAAATTACGTATTATGAATTTTTCATACATCATTTAAGAAAATTAATTGAAATAAAAAATAATTAAAAATTGTTTATTCAAAGCTCTACCAAAGACATATCAATAAGGAAGGTACCTCCACCTGCCCCTGACCCTACCTCAAAGCCGATGTAGATTGTGCTACTGCTTGTTACCATGAAGTGCAAGGTGGTCGTTCCGGTGTTGCTTAGCGATATAGCACTCGGAGGGAGACTTAAAGATTGTGGCGTGTCTGATATGTATATGTTAGAGTCAGCTGGGAAAGCGCTTCCTATTTTGTATTGGCTGTTAGGTATCGTAACGGATATGTTGAAGTATGCAGTCCCTGAGACCCCTGTGAAGTTGACATCTAAAACGTTTACTTCTAATATAGTTTCATTTGTCATATACCCGAGAGTCGCGTTTCCAAGAATCTCACTTTCACTGTTTACCTGCGGATTCCATGTAAAGCCTGTCAACGCATGTGCATTAGCATAGTTCGATCCCTGTTGTACAAAGAAGGCATCGCTTGCCGGGGCCTCGTTTCCGTTGATATATGCCGTTAACATTACGTCCGCAACAGCTACTGCCGGCAGCACAGCAGCCACTAGTCCCACCATCAGCCACATTATTTTTTTATTCATATCCTATCTCTCCTTTTTTTCTCCTGGCGAGTTTGACTCGTCATGAATGCATTCACGACAAACTAAAAAACAATTGAGAAAAAACAGTCAGTATGGAAAGTCTATACAATTGCTCACTATCAAGGATATTTACCAAAAGAAGGTTTTTTTTAAACAATGACTATTCGCAAAATGCCTCTAAAACTTTATCTAACATACTTTCCGCATGGAGAAAAAACAGGAAAAATGTGTACCTATTAATTATAGCTTGATATAATTGGCCGTCAGAGAAAGATGAGCCCCACCGTATGATCCGGGAGGCAGGTAGAATCCGAAGTAAAGGATCATCGAGCTTGCTATGCTAAAATTAGCTGTTCCTCCTGAAAGATCAATATATCTCATATTACCGAAAGCGCCAGGGTCTGAAAGATCTGTAGTATTCATCAGTGTCGATCCAAACACCATTACACCCTGCGTGAAATTAGAATTTGAGATGCTGAAATAAATTGTTCCATTTACAAGGTTACTGCCCAGTGAAACGGTAAGGACGTTCAGGAGTTCAACAGTCTGAAACTCAGACCCAAACAAAGTGATTGAGCCTAGATTGCCCGAGGAATTCTGCTTAACTGGTACAAAATTGAAGAGCCCAGCGGATGAAGCGTTTGCATAGTTTGGTCCGAACGAAAGTGTTATTGTATCGGACACCGGCTGTGATCCTCCATTGATGTACCCTGTTACCATCAGATCCGCGTAAATTGCTCCCGGCAAAATTAGGGCAGACGCAACTGCCAGGATAAACAATTTTTTATTAACCATGATTTTCCACCTTCTACGGCCAGTTGAGTGAACATGATTTTTTGGCTAAAGCATGTTGAGAAATTGCAATCAGGAAAATTGATAAGTATTTCTGGTATGTACAAAAAATCCGTAATTTATAACTCTTTTTAGCCATCATTCAAATTTATTTGATAGATATAAGTATTGCATTGAACAAAAATGCAAGAAGAAAAACGGAATGAAAAAAAGCATTCGTTGAGAAAGAGCTGTGAACCCAACTTCCTACATGACTATTTTGGTTCTTTATGTCGACTGCGTGCCGGTAGAAAGAATTTGATCATTCCAGGTTTTAGAATAAGTTTTGTTCCTGAGCTGGAGGCGAAAGTTTGGCTCTAAAAGGAAAGAAGCGGGATGCCACAGATGTTCACTATACCAGGAATAGGCTTGACGATACTCATGAAGATGCCGGAATGATGTATCTTCTGAATAATAATTATGAAAGGGCAGCTGATGAATTCAGGATATCTCTTGAGGAGGGAAATCACGTAGCAAGCGTTAACTCAAACCTGGGGTTTGCTTTAATGCAACAGGGCCAATATAACGAATCCCTGCATTATTTTGCAAAGGCGCTCAGAAAACACAAGCGGGACTATATGATCAGGTATTACATCGGACTGGTTTACTTGAAGGCCGGAGAGCAGATCGGA
>JAKATM010000124.1 GCA_021818765.1 Thermoplasmata archaeon
GGCGTAGCCCGATGATAGCAATAAGGGTGCATCCGCTCAAGCCTGCTGCCGTTGTCTATATAAAAGCAGGTAGAATAGACGAGCTTGCGGTGAAGCTCGCCGAAATCGAGAATATACCGCTTATAACAACTGAAATGGACGTGAGGAAAGTCTCAGAGGCACTGTCCTCAGTCAAGTGATTCGGGAAAGAGGCGATCCAGATACCATTTACTGTTAAACTCCATTATGTCCTCAACCCGTTGGCCAGTGCCTATGAAGTAGACAGGTTTCCTTAGTTCATAGCAAAGGGAAATCAGGAGGCCACCTTTTGCGTCAGTATCCAGCTTGGTTATAACGAGTCCGTCAAAGCCGATATCATCCATGAAGGTTTTTCCCTGAAGAAGGGCATCCTGCCCCACCATGGCATCCAGAATAAGGAGAGTAAGGTCCGGCTTGGCCACTCTCTTGATTTTTTTCATCTCTTCGACCAGGTTCTTGTTGTTCTGCATTCTACCTGCAGTATCAATGAGAACATAGTCCATCTTCCTCGCCACTGCGTGTGTTATGGCATCGTATGCAACCGAAGAAGGGTCTGAACCTTTTTCATGCTTAACAAGCTCAACACCGACCTCTTTCGACCAGTGTGTAATCTGTTCAATTGCACCAGCCCTGAAAGTGTCTGAAGCCGATAGCACCACTCTTGCCCCTCTTGATCTCAGTAAGGTTGCGAGTTTGGCAACTGTCGTGGTTTTGCCTCCGCCATTTACGCCGAGGAACATAATTATGAAAGGTTTTTTTGGTGGTTTCATGATCTCCTGTGGTGCGTCTACAGAATCCAGGACAGACTGCACGCTCTTCCTGATTATGGAAAGCATCTGTGACTGCGTAATTTTGCCACCTGACTTTTCGACGTATTTTTCCGATATGTCAGATATCCTCTCTGCCACAGAGACGGAAACGTCGGACTCAACGAGTGCTTCGAAAACTTTTCCTCCGAGCTCACTCTTCTTGAATGTCTCTTCTCGATTCCTGGATGAAAAAATGCCCCCAAGTTTCTTCTTGAAACCCTCAAACATTGATTACTTCTCTCAAAAGGTTAGGAAGATGCACGTTGTGCAATCGCCATCAGGCTGTCGTACCTTATCCTGAGATCGGACTGTCTCTGCAAGAGCTCATCGAGTGTCTTCCTCAGGCTTTCCATGCTTTCCTCAATCTTCTTCTTGGCTTCCCCGGTTGTTGACTCCACAAAAACGTCAGATCCGACAGGGATTATAATCTTGTCTGAGTCAGCTATTTTACCTTCAACATACATTCCAGATCCGATGGATATCCTCACTGCTTTGTCGGCAAGCTCCGGCTTCTCATTTACAACAGCAAGAGTCACTGCCAGGTCCTGATAGGCCTTGTCCACTGTCGATATCTGTCTCTCTGTCGAGTCCAGAAGGGATCTTGTCATATTTATCTCATCAACCAAATTTGCCTGCGCGTCTGAATCCATATCACTTACCTGCGAATAGTCTACGGCTCTCCTTTAGAGCTTCGATGACAGGCATGTGCTCACCCGATAAATAGCTTATCAACGCACCCCCGCCGGTCGAGGCATGCGTAATTTTACGCATGAGACCCATCCGCTCAAGCGCGCTCAACGTGTGCCCTCCTCCTGCAATCGTGAGTGCCCTGGATTCGGCAACTTCACTGAACACCTCTCTTGTTCCGGCCGAGTATTGATCGATTTCATACATTCCCATGGGGCCATTCATGAAAATTCCATCCGCGCTCCTGATATACCCTGAAAACTTGACTATGGTGTCCAGCCCGATGTCAGCAATGAGCTCAGTATCCGGAATCCTCGATCCGATCTCTATCCTGCGTCCTGATGGATTGAGTATCACATCATCGGGAAGTATGATCCTTTCCGGATATTTTCTGTAAAGCTCTGAGCATGTCTTGATAAGCTCAGCGTAATTTTTATTATTTTTCTTGATGAATGCAAGAGATCTTTCTCCAATGTTCTTGCCGGTTGCATAAAGAAAGGCATTGCCCACAACTCCTCCAGCCAGGACATACTTCACCACTCCCTTCTCTAGAAAGCTACCTGCAACGCTGATTGAATCGCTTATCTTGGCGCCTGCCAGGATTGCTATCTTATCTCCAATGGAAGGTGATCTGAATTTCTCAAGAGCTGTTATCTCCCTCTCGATCAGCCTGCCTGCAACATTCGGCTTGGTCGACCTGAATCCTGTAAGTGTAATCTGTGGCCTGTGGATCGCCGGAAATGCATCTATCACATAGAAGTCAATCAATGGTGCAAGCATACGTACTATGTTCGACGAGACCATCGTTTCAAGATCTGCTCCGTCGAGTGTAACTTCTTCAGAGTAGAACCGGCTATTTTCAAGCATAATTATTTCGCCCGGCTTCATCTTTTGTATTGCCGAAGTAACTGACGATCCGAACAGCTGATCAACAAACCTGATCTCTCTTTTGGCCAGCATGCCAAGATGTGTCGCATGGGCCCTCAAACTGACGAAGTCATCCTTCCCCGGCCTGCTCTGGTGGGCTATTATGACAACCTTCGATCCCCTCAATTCATTGATGGTGTCGACATGTGCACTGAACCTTGAATAGTCTAGAATGTCCCCCGTCGATGGATCGATCGGAGCATTTATGTCAAGTCGCAAAAAAACGGTCTTTCCGTCAAAATTGAAATCATCTAGAGTAAAAAAGTCATTTCTGGAAGTAGCCACATCAGATCATGGTGTGGGACTATTTGTTGTTTTTCCGTACCTTTGTTTTGTGTGCTTGCTTAGGCAATAACATTAAGATATATTGCAAAGACCCTAATAGAAATCGGATGTTTCGCCGAAACGACACTTTTCCACCAGATCGGCGCTTCATGTATACATGAAATCTAGTCAAAGCGACTTAAAAAGGATCAAAGGAGGAGATAGTTAATTAAATTGCGTGGCAATAACTACTTGCCATGAAGGGTATTATAACCGCTGCAGGTCTTGGTACTAGATCTGGACTTGACGGCCACCTGAGAAAGGAACTTCTCCCTATTTACTTAAAGGTTGGGGGGGCAGTCGTCCTGAGGCCAATTCTTGCTGCTGTTTACTCTAGAATGGTTGATCACGGTGTCAGCGACATAGCAATAGTTCTGAACCCTGCAGATGAGATCACACATGCATATGTACGCACGAACCTTCCGGATGCAACCATCCTGCACCAGGAGAGCCAAAGAGGATTCGGGGATGCGGTGCTCCGGGCAAAGGAATTCATCGACGACAGTGATTTCATACTAAACGCGGGGGATGGCATCATACTGAATGAAAGTGCCTACTCAAGCGGGATAAATCTTTACAGGAAAACTGGTTCATCCATCCTTTTTCTGATGAAGGTAGGCGATCCAAGACGTTACGGCGTTGCGGAAGTGCAAACGCATGATGGGATGATGCTCGTGGAGCGTGTAGAGGAAAAGCCTTCAGCGCCTAAATCCGATCTCGCATTATGTGCCACATACATTTTGAAAAGCGATGTGCTTCGAAAAATAGATGACACGGTTGGGGCTAACGTAGAGCTGACTCCAGCCATTCAGGCAGTTATATCGGCAGGAAGAAAGGTCTTCGCTGTACGGGTAGAAAGAGATGAGTGGATTAGCGTGGGTCATGCCGTGGATTATTCCGCGTCGCTCGTCAGGACGCTAAATGTAGCTAAGGAATCAGTTTAATCCCTTGCTTTCTTTCCAC
Source organism: Thermoplasmata archaeon (assembly GCA_021818765.1). GTDB lineage: Archaea > Thermoplasmatota > Thermoplasmata > Thermoplasmatales > Thermoplasmataceae > UBA582. The sequence goes on from JAKATM010000124.1 coordinate 3,729, forward strand.
TCAGTCCGCGGCATTATAACATTCTTTAGGGAAAGAATTGTCTTTTTATGTCTTTCCAGGTCCTTGATCATTTCGGATATTCCGTCCTGGAGGCTCCTGCGTGGCCTGTAACCTAGCTCACGAAGCTTTTTCATTTCAGGATTATAATAATGAGCTTCTTTTTCTATTCTTGGATTCGGCACGTTCTGTATGACGGCCGGAGTACTGTGTTTCTGGTCAAATATGCGCTTAACCTCCGTTGCCAGATCCATGACAGAATAATAGTCATCAAACTGATTGAATACCCTGTATTCACCTGCATCCGGTGGATTCTCAGCCGCAATTGTGAGGCACTGTATACTATCATCCAGTGAGAGAAATCCACGGGTCTGCCCGCCTTTTCCGTAAGGTGTAATCGGGAGACCAGCCACAGCCTGTGCACAGAACCTGTTCAGGGCGGTTCCCCAGACCTCGTCTATGTCAAAGCGTGTGCTCGACCTGTGTTTCATGAGGGCGTCAGTACGTGTACCGTACACGACTCCCTGCATTACGTCAGTGACGCGAGTGCCCCATAACTTGTTTGCGAACATGAGGTTATTTGAGTCATGTACCTTGGACCAGTGATACCATGATCCTGCATTCCGCGGAAATGGCAGATAATCTCTTCTGCCTTTGTATTCAACATCGAAGA
>JAKATM010000125.1 GCA_021818765.1 Thermoplasmata archaeon
CTCATAACGTTCTCGGATGCGATTAAAGGTATGCTTTCCTTGAAAAATTCATTGTGTTTCTTTGCCAGTTCCCTTATTTTCAGAGCCTTCTCAAAATTGTCGCCCATGTTAAGACTAATCTTTCAGCCGTATATTTATGTATTCTACTTTACCTCGATTGCGCCTGGAGAATAATCATCGGAACAATTTTATCTTGAGGTCTATTGAGATAGATGGTTCGCTTTACTTCAATATATATTGGAGAAGTGATAATAATCACATAAAATCCGAATATGTTCTTCAAGTAGCGGTTAAATCCGGCAATATTATCTAAAGCACTCCAATGGCGGAAGGCATGGACTTGTTCTTCTTTCTCTTGGGGACTGCAATCGTCCTGGGAGGGCTGCACATGATTGCACCGGACCACTGGGCGCCTCTTGCAGTGGTCTCGGGCAAACTTAATTACACAAGGAGGAGAACCTACGTTACAGCGGCAACGCTTGGTGCGCTTCATGCGCTAACGTCCGAAGCCGTTGCAGGCATAGTCCTTGTAATCGGCGTAATCCTTGTCCACGGATATCTGGAATACGTTGACATTGCATCGATAATTCTGCTCTTTGCAGTCGGTGTATATTTCATCGTCAACGGCGTAATGGAGATGGATCTTCAGGATGATCGATCAAGTGCACCGGTAAAGTCCATACTTGCAATCAGTGCATTTCCTGACCTTGCACTTATTCCAATAATACTTGCAGGATCCGCGCTTTCCCTGTTCGAGATAGGTCTGATACTTGCAGTATTTGTCGCTGTAAGCGCGATTTCCCTGACCATTATGTCCTATGTATCGACAAGGGGACTGGCAGGTGCAATGGAAAAAATCCCTCCAAGATACATTGATTACGTGATGGGGCTGATACTATTCGCAACTGCAATAATCATCATCTTCACTTCCTGACAGGTCATGAGGCATGACGATCTCGAGCAATCAGCATAAATTTATCTTTGATTTGCAATAGGACTTATAGCTGCAGGATTATTGAAGAGGGTCATGGAATTCCTGCAAATTCGAACACTAATGATAAGGGATCAATGCAGAATATGTATACAGTACTACTAAGCGAACATTCGGTTAAGATCAGTGATCACAAACGGAAGCGGAATCAGGAAACAAGCTCACAAAAATTCCAGGATGGTGAATGGACTGAAAGAAGATGATGATGCACCTCTACCGAGCAAAATCAAGGATTACGTTGCATTTCTAATTATCTTCGCCGTAATTTTATCTCTCATAACAATAAGGGGGAACTACATCCTTGCCCCTCCTTATGCCGTTTCTGCATACCTGGTTGTTTTCCAGAGAAATACAAAATATGCAAGCAGGAAAAGCCTTGCCGCCACATACCTTCTTGTCATAATAACTTCTGATATTATACACTTAGCAATTGGCGTAGCCCTCGAGGGACTGATCCTGAACGTAATCATCGTCTCTGCATTCATAACATTCACAGAATTTTCGCACCCTCCAGCGATTGCACTTGCAATCTTCTCATATATTGCAGGAGATCCTCTTGACTTCACAATATCATCTCTTCTGGCGCTTGCAGCACTATTGGCGGGATATCTTATACTGGATAAATTTACTGCCAGGAACAGAAAATAAATGTATATATATTGAATAGGTCAAAGGAAGATGAAGGCATAATGCCTGGATAGAACCGTACCGGTACAACCAGAAAATGCCTTATGATCAATATGGTGATAAAATGACCGGCAATAAGGGAGTGAAAAAAACGGCCCACGGAAAAGGCAGAAAGACGTCCGCAAGCAAGAATGATAGTTTCTCGGCAGAAGAAAAAGCTGCAATGAGGGAGCGGGCTAAGGAGGCCAGGAAAGCATCCGGATCAGGCAAGAAGAGATCGAGGGAAGAAGGCGAGAAGGAAGTGATGGAAAGCATATCAAAGATGGCGGAACCGGATAGGAAAATGGCAAAACGTCTTCATGATTTGATCACGAAGAATGCACCACAGCTTTATCCCCGGACATGGTATGGAATGCCCGCTTATGCATTGGATGACAAAATAATCTGTTTTTTCCAGAATTCGAAGAAATTCAAGACAAGATATTCTACGCTTGGTTTCAGCGACAACGCCAACCTTGATGATGGCTCAATGTGGCCGACTTCCTTTGCAGTTTCTGCACTGAATAAAGATACAGAGGAGAAGATAGTCGAGCTTTTGAAAAGGGCCATTGAATGAAAAGCAAGTTCACCATTAACCTATCAAGGAATCCAGTTAATCTTGATTCTGCAAAGTTCCAGAATTTCATTTTTATAAGTTTTAAACTCCTTATCACGTGTGATGAATTCAATTTGAGATATTGTTGAATTTGCGATATCTAAAGCATAAGATATGTGTAATAAATCCAGTGTCTTCAAAGTATTTTAGTGTTGCAGGTATACAAACTTTCATGCATGGATGCTTCCAATTGTCCATGCATAATCTCTTAACTTTTTAACCTGGTCAGAACGCTTTGCCTCGCGAATTATTCGATCACTTTCAATATTGAAAGCAGCATTTCATCGACTTTCTTGCCCAGATCCTCCAGTCCGTTGTATTCTGAAAAGAGGGAGGAAGCATTCTGCGCAGTCACATGCGTCCTGCCCTTATCCTCATAGATGTAGATCCTGATTGGAGGTACGATGCCCGCTCGCAGGTCCGTTTGGAAGACCTCTGCAGCAAGCCTCGGGTTAAACACCTCCAGGATCTGGTTGCCTCCTGACTGCAGGCCGATTTTCTTCAGGTTCTGCTGGGCGTCTATTGCAGATACAACTTTCAGGCCATTCTCTTCCACAGCCTTCCGAAGATGTTCCACCGTCTCAGCAAATGGCAGTCTTGATACTATTTCTTTTCCTTTCATTTCCATCATTCCACGCAGCATGCCATCTTTGACATATCCCTGATGAACGACTGGGACGCCAGCTTTATGCCTTCCGAGAAGGATGGGAAAATGTGGCTCGTAGCTATGACATCGTCAATAGTGTACCTGTTCTTCACGGCATATGCCCCTTCTGTTATGATGTCTGTGGCATTGGGTGCCATTATGTGCATTCCAACTATCCTGTTATCCTTCGGATCCACTGTGATCTTTATTATGCCTTCCGTTTCACCAATTATGCTTGCCTTGGTGAGGTTCTCAAGAGAGAATACCCTGCATGAGCATGATCCGTTCTTCTTCGAGAACTCGTTCTCCGTCATCCCTACGCCTGAGACCTGTGGATTCGTGAACACGGCCCATGTCGCCGAATCATAATCGATCTTCATATCCTCCCCGAACATGTTGCTAACTGCCACAACCCCTTCCCTTGCTGCAAGGGTCTCAAGGAACAGTTTTTTTGAGACGCAATCGCCAGCTGCGTATATGCCAGGAGCAGAAGTCTTCATGGTGTTTGCTGTCAGGATTAGACCTCTCGGATCGGTATCGACTCCTGCTGCTGCAAGGTTCAGGAATTCTGTGTTAGCCTTCCTTCCTGTTGCAACAATAAGTTCCTCGGCTTCCACTATCTCCTCTCCCTTGTGCGTTATTATATGTATGGACTTTCCCTTTGCAGATTTGTTGACACGGCTCACCCTGGCCCTAAGGTAAAATTTCATGCCCTCTTTCTCAAGCCTTGCCCTCAAGGCGTAACCGATCTCCGGTTCAGTTTGCGGTAGAAGGGAATCAAGCGCCTCTATGATGGTCACTTTTGATCCGAAGTGCAGTAAAGCCTGCCCTATTTCAAGCCCTATCGCGCCTCCGCCGATTATTGCAAAGGAACCGGGGAGATCTTCGAGGTTCCATATTGTATCGCTGGTCAGGAAACCTGCATCACTCAGACCCTCGATTGGGGGCGCCGTTGGGCTTGATCCCGTTGCTATAAGTATGTTCGATCCTGAAACTGTTGCCGATTCTTTTCCGTCCTGATCGACGATCATAACAGTCTTCCTGTCGACGAATTTCCCAAGCCCGTTGAAAAGCTTCACGTTGCTGTAACTTTCAATAACCTGGGCATACTTTGCATCTCTTGCATGTGCAACATATGACCTGAGACCCTTCATGACCTCGTTGAAATCATGCTTGACTGAAGTTTCAAATATGCCTGGCATCCTCGGATGCGAAGGGTTGAAGACGGCATGGGATGCCTCGAGCAGGTACTTCGAAGGCACGCATCCAACGTTTACGCATGTTCCTCCCAGGGGTCCCGTACCCATCATTGCGATCGTCATACCGCCGTCGCTAAGTTCCGAAGCCTTGATTGCTGCAGAGAAGGCAGCCGCCCCTCTTCCAAGTATTACAAGATCGAATTTCTGTATTTCATTATTCAAGACTTTTCACCATCTCACTGATCGGTAATAATAGC
>JAKATM010000126.1 GCA_021818765.1 Thermoplasmata archaeon
AGCTACTGTCTCGGTTCTTTTTGGATACAATGTCGCTAATTCTGTACAGTTCGGTGCAACAATTCCTGGAATTAGAGGGCCGTGGGTTGCATTCTTCGGGGAATTTGTCATGACATTCTTCTTCCTATGGACCATCATGGGAATAACATCAAGAACAAACAACACTGCTGTAATCGCAATCGTCATCGGCATTTATGTATCCATAATGATATTCATGCTGGGAACAGTCAGCGGAGGTTCAATTAACCCCGCAAGATCGTTTGGCCCGGCAGTTCTTTCTGGAATCCTCTTCAACGGAAAATATTATCAGTGGATATACTGGATTGCGCCAATACTTGGCGGTGCCCTGGGCGCCCTATAGTACAAATATATGTATCAGGAAAAGACGAGGATTCACATTAACGAATGATTCAACTCGATTCTTAACGCAGAGATATGAATCATAATACTTTGAGGCGAAGTAGGTCAAGGTATATTTAATCACAAACTGATATCTTGACCTGTTTTGCTGCATTTAGTGCATCATTTCTCGAGTCTCTTTTTCAAGGGCTTCTTGTCTATTTTTCCTGTTGAGGTTTTCTCAAACGCATTGACAAGAATGTACTCATCTGGAATCCAGAACTTTGCAATCCTGCCGCTTTCGACGTATTTCATCAGATGCGCTTTAATGGCCTCCTGATCGATAGTCTTCAGTCCAGTCATGAAAGCAACAGGTCTTTCGCCCCACTTCTCATCCTTCTTCGCAACCACGGCAACCTCACCGACACCAGGATAGCTGCTGAGCACATCCTCTATTACAATGGTTGGAATGAACTCCCCTCCGGACTTTACAGCATCCTTCTCTCTATCTACTATTGAAACATATCCGGATGAATCCACAACTGCCAGGTCACCGGTATTCAACCAGTCATTTTTCCAGAGCTTCCTTGTTGCTTCAGGATCATTAACGTATTCGCTTGTCAACCATGGAGCTCGGACAACTATTTCTCCAATTGTTTTAGAATCCCAGGGTACCTCCCTGAAACCTGAATCGACAACCTTCAGGTCTACAAGAGATATTGGGATTCCCGCCTTAAGCCTGTATTCGAATTGTTCATCATGGCCCATTTCCATCGCATCCCGGTTGAATGTTCCGACCGTCAGGATTGGTGCAGTTTCAGACATACCGTAACCTCCAACCACCTGGATTCCTGCATCTTCGGCCTTCTTCGCAATTCCTCTTGGAAGTGCTCCTCCTCCCACGGTGACCCTGAGGTTAAGCTTCTTAAGGATATCAGTAGCTCCAGGGCTGGTAATCAGCATGTAGAGGATGGAAGGTACCATCAAGCTTACAGTAACGCCCTCTTTGGCCATCATCTGTGGAAGCTTGTTGAAGTCGTATCGGCCCGGAAGGACGTACTTCATCCCTGCCATCAAAGTGCCATAGGGAGCTCCCCAAGCATGGACATGAAACATTGGAACCAGAGGCATGACTACGTCGGATGACTTCCATCGTGTGGGTTCGTACGCAAGGGTAGCCATGGATGAGAGAACATGCAGAACTATCTTCCTGTGGGAAAATACGACGCCTTTAGGAAGGCCAGTCGTTCCGGATGTATAGAAGGTTGTTGCAAGATCATCCTCTTTCAATTCCGGCAGGCTGTTCTTGCCTCCCCCTTTTATGACTGATTCGAGGGTAATTGATTCGGGAATGGTTGAAACCGTCCTTCCAGAATCGCTGCAGACTATCCATTTCTCGACAAATCCAAAGAGACCGATGCTTTTCTCAACAAGAGGCACGAACTCGTCACGTATTATGACAAACCTGTCATTTGCATGTTGCATTGTGTAAAATATAAGTTCCGGGGAATAACGGATATTCACGGTGTGTAATACTCCTCCTGATATGGGTACAGCGAAGTACGCAACGAGATAATTCAGCGAATCCACATCTAGCATGGCAACACGATCCCCTTTTTTTAGCCCGAGAGATACGAGACCTCTTGCCATTGCGTAGACCCTATCCCTGAACTCTGAATACGTTATCTTCATCTCACCTTTGTAAGATATTTCCTGCTTTGGGTTGTTCCGTACAGATGCAACTAAAAGTTTGTCAATTGTCAGTTCATACTTGTCAATGTACATGAAATAACGATCCGAACAGGATATATAATTTCTGCATTTTTGCCCTCGAAAAAAAAAGGCTGATATTTATTATCACCATAAGCTGATAACCAGTCAAAGTAAGAACCCCGACATTTTCTGCTTAACATATTATCATAAAATACAGCTTCATTATCATGATTTTAGATCCATTTTAGTTTGTGCCTTTTAATGGGAATGAAATAATCTTCCCGGCATACAAAAATAAAAGACTTCCAAAGGTATGCTTCCTTGCTGATCCATGGCTGATAATAGCATCTTATGTGATTGGGCTGACAAGTCAAAGAAAATGAGAGAATATCATGACAATGAATGGGGAAGGCCATTACATGATGAGACATCTCTTTTCGGACTCTTCGTTCTGGAGACCTTCCAGGCTGGGTTGAGTTGGTCACTAGTTCTAGAGAAGCGAGAAGCCATCAGGAACGCACTATTTTCGTTCAACCCGGAGAAAATAATGGGCTTGTCGGAAACAGACGTCATTTCTATGCTCGAAAACCCTCTTATCATAAGGAATAGGGCAAAGATAAAATCGGCGATCCAGAACGCAAAAGCTGTTATCGCTATTCATGAGCGCGGGCAAAGTTTTTCGGAAATAGCATGGTCATACCAGCCAAAGATCCATTCAATGCCTTCGAGCATTGATGAAATCCCATCACAAACTGAAGCCTCCAGGAATATGAGCATTCGTCTCAGGAACCTTGGATTTACCTTTGCTGGCCCTATAACATGTTATTCATTTATGCAGGGTGCAGGCATTGTTAATGATCACCTCTCAGAATGCCCAATAGGTATCGAGATTTCGAGGCTTAAGCATTGACTATTGATTTAGAAGGATAAGTCGTCATGGTTCTTGTTTGTGAATAAGGAACCTGCAGAAACTTTCTCCTGTTATCTGCTTATGAGTTGAGTCAACCTGTACTCCCAACACACTGCGGAACAAGCTGTTTTCTAGATCACATGCCTCACCCATCAGTGTCGCTATCTGGAATATTGGACAGTTGAATTCTATGAGTTCATGAACTCCGCCCGGAGTATTTCTGAGCTCAGCCATATAGCCTTCACGATCCCTCATGGTGGCAAGCTGCTTGAGCCTCATTTCAGGGGCAAGAGGGAAAAGCTCATGCTCATATTCATCTCTTATTGACGCATATCTCTTCTTCAGGAAGTCCAGAACCAGATCCTTCTGATCCTTTGAGATAAGGTAAGAAACAAGATCACTTATCAGGCCGGCATAGGATGAAACGAACCTCTTCTTGCCGGACGGTGTCAGGGCAAACATGGATACCGGCCTACCCACGTGCTTTTTGACAGTGCTCCTTTCTATAAGCCCGGATGCCTCGAGGGCTGTGATGTGCTTGAAGACGGCCATCTTTGTAACGCCAAGCCTGGAAGCAATCTGGCTCATTGACAAATGGTTCTCCTTTTTCAGCAGAGAAAGGATCTGCATCCTCGTGGATCTGTCCTGGTTGATCTCCATGCTTTAATAAACTCAAATGTTTATAAATACTTTTACTTCTTTGTTTCCTGGTCCGAATGGGCAGGTTGTTGCCAGGCACCTCCAGTGCCGGTCAGAGCCATATTTTGGGGCTTTGCCCTCTTTGCCCGCCCAACCGAAAAAATTCCAGCCACTATGAGGAGCACTATGCTGACAATTAGTGCAGAATGAAGCCCTGTTATGAATGACTTTGAAAGTGTTGTGCCAAGCGTGTACTTCCCTAAAAAGACTGCATAAGCAGCCTGTCTTGGAATAGTCTCAGCCGCTACAGTTATTGTGATTACATACGAGAGCAGGGTTCCCATATTTGATAATGTACGAAGCAGTCCTGATATAGAACCATACAACTCCCTCGGAGAGCTGGACATTACCGAACTGCTGTTTGATGGCCAGAACATTGCTCCACCGAATCCGGAAATCACGGAGCCCAGTATAACGACGTAAATAGAAGTCCCTACACCTAAAAAGAGGTATACAAAAACGCCAATTGACATGAAAAATATGCCCACTGTGGCTACGATTCCGGCGCCGATCTTGTCCGCATATCTTCCCATCAATGGAGCAAGGAAGCTTGCAAGAACATATCCGGGGACCAGCAGAATTGATGCGTACAGTGGGGTGAAGCCGCGAATCCCCTGAAGATACATTATCAGAATGAAGACAACAGAAAGATAACCAACTGCCTGCAATGTTGCTGCGATTAGTGAATAAGAGATC
>JAKATM010000127.1 GCA_021818765.1 Thermoplasmata archaeon
TGGAAATTATAAAAAAAATTTTCGACTCTTTACTTGTTGCTTGGTCTTGTTGGAGAGTTGAGACTGGCCATGGCTATGGCAACTATCACTCCCGCCGCAAAGATAAATGCGTAGAGAATGCCAATTGGAGGTATGTTTCCTACATTAACTCCAACGCTCGGCGTGATCAGAGTCTGGTAGATGAGCAAGACGAGCCCTATGGCGCCAATGACTATTCCCAGTATGGTGCCCAATACGTATTTATTCATTCTTACTCACCTCCCCCAGTCTTGAACGGCTCATCTTCCGACTTCAGATACTGTGAATCTAGGGTGACAATTTCCTGGATTTCCTCAGTCCTGATTCCGCTGTGCTCTGCCCAGAAGTAGAACAGTATTGCCACTATGATCACCATCAGAATGTCCCACGGATACGGAACGTAATTGTATCCGCCGTACGCACTTTCTCCAAGGTAAGACTCTATGGAAAGGACTATAATGTACACTGGTACCCAGAGACCTGCCTTGATGAACTTGGAAGTGTGTATATCCTTCCTCGACGGGTCGTCCTTTTTCTTGGCGAAGTAGAAGATAACATACACTATAAGCCCAAGGTATATGGCGATTGCAAGCTCCCCTACGAGTGGCCATCCTGACCAGTAAACAATCAGGGACGCGCCGATGAATGCAAGTGGTGCAAGTATTGCTGAGCCAGGAAGGTTGAACGGCCTCTTGAGTTCCTTTGCGTTTCTCCTGAGCGATCTTAGTGCCGGTCCGCCAATCAGGTAAGTGAAGACGGTAGCGCTGGTTATGAATCCAACCAACTTATACCAGCTCGGGAAAGGAGCGAAGAATATTATCCCCACTATCAATGAAATCACTAACGGCATGACGGGTATCCTTCTCTTCTCATCTACCTTCATCAAAGGTTCTGGCAGGTATCCAAGCGCTGCAGTTCCGTATAGAGTTCTCATGGAAGTCCCAAGATATACATTGAGTGTCCCGCTCGGAGACACGTATGCATCCGCGAACAGAACGTATGTGAGCATCACGAGACCGACAGAAGAAGCGATCGATGCAAATGGAGCGCTGTTAAGCGACGCTATTGCAGGCGTAAGGTAACTCCCATCTGGTAACGGAGCTAGTAAACTCCAAGATCCTGCACCTATACCAAGGCTAGAAAAGTTGATCGCTCCAATGAACGCAACCTGCAGCAGAACGTATATGAGTATCCCTATAAGCACCGAACCTATTGTGGCAATCGGTATGGATCTCTGGGGGGTCCTTGATTCCCCACCGTAATCTAGTCCCTGCCTGAAACCCAGGAATGAGAAGACAATACCCGAGGTGGCTACTGCGGCCATTACAGGCGCAAAACCGTAGGGCATGAAACCCGATCCTGTTGATCCAGCAGCAAGGGTCACAAAGTTTGCCACATCAAATCTCACAGTCACCAACAACAGGATAGTTACCAATGGCAGGATCATCTTCCACCACGTCATTCCAGTATTGGTCTTGCCCATTATCTTGATACCCCAGTAATTCAGGAAGAAGAAGAGCACCATCAGCAATGCTGCGAAGAAAATACCTATTGGTTGCAGCACGACTCCATTGTACAGCAGACTTCCATTCCCTATATACGGATTAGCGTACTCAATAACAGCTTCAGCCTCAATAGCTGGCACGGACACTGCGGATAGAAAATACGCCCACGCCATGAAGTATCCCGCCATGTTTCCATGAGAATACTGTCCATAGCGCACTATGGCACCGGATCTGGGTATCATTGCCCCAAGTTCGGCGTAGTTCATGGCAATGATGAGCACTATCACTCCACCAATGATCCATGAAAGTATAGCCGCCGGACCCGCTATGGATGATGCGGCATACGCAGCGAACAGCCAGCCTGATCCTATGATACCTCCCAGACTTAAGAATAGGAGGTCCCATGTGTTAAGGCTGGTCCTCAACTTTTTATCTGATTTTTCTGCGATTACTTCGGTCTCAGTCATGTGAAAGGATTATGTAGATAGTCATATTTAAATGTATGTGCATCGTTCACATGGTATTTATCTGGAAGCATGAATAGACCTAAATTCCCGGCATTATGAGGTGGGTTTTGCGAGTTGCATTTCCTTTTACGCAATTCCGAAAACTGCTTAGAAAAAAATGTAGTGGTTATCTGTTATTCATTCTGACCTTGACGAATAGCAATTGGTTTCAATGAAATGAAAAAACATACAAAGCATGAATAAAACGTCCTTGATGTCCTCGCACCAAGAGGATCAGAAAAATTTTAAAAAGATAACGGATATTAGGTGCGACAGAATTTGTATAGTTTACGATATTCAGGAAGTTAAAAATGAACATAAGAAGAATTGTGCTGGACGTGGGGAAGTCACTTTCCCGGCCAACATTTGTTGAACTCTTAAACGCAATAGATACCGTTCCTGGAGTTGAAGCGGTCAATGCAAGCGTTACTGAAATGGACATGGAAACCATGGGCATCAGTATCACCGTAGAAGGCAACAATATCGATTACGATGAACTGATTGACAAAATTGAAAGAAGCGGTTCGGCAGTGCATTCCGTTGACCAGATAGCTGTAGGAAAGAGACTCATAGAGAACATAAGAGGAAATATTTGAGGGAAAACCTGGTTTTCCCCATCACCATGGGCCTCACTGATGGGGTAATAACCGTGTTAATGCTGGCATCCGCGGATTTTCTCGGGCCTAGCGTGATGACTGTCGATCTCGCCATAAGGATCGCCTTTGGCTCTGCTTTTGTCGGAACCTTGAGCTTCTTCATAGCTGAGTATTCAAGGTTACGGTTCCAGCTCATAAGGGCTTCCAGGCAGTTGACCATGCATTCGCCTGAATCACTAATAAAGAGTGATCTCGGGACAAAAATTTTCGTGGAATCCCTAGCCGGCACACTTTTGTCCGGGACTTTTGGATTTGTAGGAGCCCTGATCCCCCTCTCGGTTGATGTTACCGAGCCAGCCTTTGGAGTGGTAGCCATACTTTCCGCTTATTTCGTGCTTGCTGCCATGGGCCTGGCAATCGGAAACATATCATCCGGAAACAAGTACAAGTGGATGGCTGCACTAATATTGCTCGGATTAGTAGTAACTACAGTTGGTAATTTTGTCGCAATAGTACACTGAGTTTAACTATACTTTATTTAATTAGATATATTTAAGTATATTAGTGTAATACTAACTTTATGAAAGAACAATTTACTCTCACGCGAAGGGAGAGGGACTGCGTGGTTGCAATTCGTGAGAATGGTTCTACCGAATTCCCTATCAGGTTGTCAGAAATAGCAAAGATAATGGCCTTGAAGCCTCCAACGGTGATTGAAATACTGAAGAGGCTTGAATACAAGGGTCTGGTGACCAGGGAAAAGGGGATGGTGGTGCTTACCGATTCCGGGAAGGAAAGCTACAACTATATAGTCAACTGCCACCGCATCCTTGAAACTCTATTTGTCGAAAGCGGAATTGACCTTGAGGAAGCGTGCAAGGAAGTCAGTGCCTTTGATTACATGATCGGTTCGGGTTCAGCAATGAAACTATCCACCTTTGTTGGAAGGCCAAAGGCGTGCCCACACGGAAAGCCAATAATCTATGGGTGAGATCATGGTAGTGATTAACTTATGGAACCCATCAAATGTGGACCTGCTTTCCGCACTTATAATATCATATCTGCTTGGCATAGTACATGGAATAACACCGGATGAGCATACGTGGCCCATCACATTCTCCTACTCAGTCGGGAGCTACAGCACCAGGAAGGGTATGAGGGCAGGACTTATTTTTTCCAGCGGGTTTACCTTCCAGCGTGCCCTGCTCTCTGAAGTTGCCTTCCTTGCACTTGCTGGGATCTTCATGACAGCGGCTGCTTTCGGGATAACTTACATATTTGTCGGCATAGCCATGGCTGCTGCCGGCATCTACATCGCATCCAGGGGAAAATATCTGCACTGGCATTATCTTGAGCATGCACTGGGCAGACTGGTAGGACTGCACAAAAACAATCCTGAAAAAGAGCATGCCGAGCTGGAGCACGAAGCGAACCCCGTATTCCTGGGAGGCAATATGAAGCCGATCCCTCTGAAGCTTGCCTTTGTTCATGGCCTCATAGCAGGTTTCGGCTTTGGAGCATTTGCCCTTATAATATATACGGTTTTGGCGCCATCCATGCCGTCGGTTTACTGGGGATTTGCTCCAGGCCTGCTGTTTGGCCTCGGAACGATGACCATGCAGATACTCTTTGGAGCTGGCTTTGGCGCCTGGCTCTCCAAAAGCAAGAATCTTACAAAGAATGGAATAGCCTTTGTAGC
>JAKATM010000128.1 GCA_021818765.1 Thermoplasmata archaeon
ATGGCACTTCTGCTGATTCCAAGGATCAGAAAAATTGGAGGATAAAGAAGAACAAGCAGGGATATCCTGAATGGGTCATTGATGTGTTTCTTGATTGCATTAGCAAGAAACGAACCAATTATTCCACCTATTGATATTGAGGCTACAAATATTGTGTAGAATATGGCGCTTGAATGCAGCACAATGTCAAACAATCCCGATGAATAAACTTCTATTGCCATAAATAGGCCGTTGAGGAAAAAAGCCATTGCCAGAAAACCAAGAATCCTGCGGTAAAAAACGATAGCGGATGCGAGTTCCTCCGTTGCCTTCTTGTGCGCCTCTTTTGGCTTTTCCTCAAAGACCGGGGCTGAAAGAGCAATGGAGGCTATGCTTATTGCAATCAGGATTAAAGGAAAAAGATGTACAAAGTATATGATAGATATCCCGCCAAGTGCTGTTCCTATCAGGGACGCAGAGTATATTGCAGCCTGGTTGAATGAATTAGAAGTCATGAATTGTTCCTGGCTCAAGTGTTTCTTGATTGTTGCAGAAAAACTGTCTCCCTTCATGGTTACGCCTAGCGCGATCAGCGTTGTACCGGAGTAAACTGCCAGAAGGGAATATCCCGAGAGAATCAAAAGAGGGCCCATCAGGATGATGACGGAACTTATCAGGCTAATCGTGGTACTGTTCATCCTGTCTATCATGTGCCCGATCGGAATAGATGTGATAAGCTCAACTGCAAGGTATATCGTTGCTATCATTCCCGCCAGAAATACAGAGTGATAAGTCTGCAGAACTACCCACAGGAAAAATAACACATATGAATTGAAGAGGATGCTTGCCAGCATCTTTGAGGCCATGAACCTGTAGAAAATAACGGGAATCTTTGGCATTCGTCTGTCTAAACGGGTTTATACATATGATGCTTTGCCTTTGTTTCTGGGTGATGAATCGATGCGTTCACGATTCCTTTCATTTTTCCCCAGTCTTGTAAGAAAGATACAACGAAACTGGGATGAAGTTCAGTAACATGGAAAAATCAATTATGTTATCAAAAATCAAGCGAACTACGGATCAACATAGAACGAGGAAGCTTTTATTACCAGGAAAAATGTGATGCATCTTGCATTGTAAAACGGAAAAGTAGAGTCACGAATAAAGAATCTGTTTGGGTGTTAAGCAGGTCTACAACCCAATCTTTCCGGCGATCTCGTTTCCCTTTGTTATTTTAATTTTGCACGGTGTGGGGAGCTTGAATGAAGCCTTGTGCAACGCATCCTTCAGTTGCTTTGCCCCGGCAGAATTTATTCTTGCAACCATTATGATCTCGTTTTCGTAGACTCTTGCTGCAGTGCCTACAGGCCTGCCGAAAGAGAGCTTCATACCACTTGAAATCCTGTCTGCGCCGGCTCCTGTTGCCATCTTATGTTCTCTCAATACCTGGTGTGGGTATGGCCTTATCTGCAGAAAATAACCCTCTGCACCAAAATTCTCAAGGAGTTTCCTGTTTATGGAGATCCTTGCAGCTTCAAGCGCGGTATGCCTGATCTGGCATGCCTCCTCTGCAACCAGCTGCATCTCTATATCAAAGTCTGCTTTCTGGTTTCCCTGGACAAATGTAGTAATCTTTGGATATGGTACGCCGCCCATGAATTCTCTTCTTGTGTATGCAGGGCCTGAAATGTGTGTATACATTCGAGCTGGTTTTCGTGACATATTATCATGGGATAGGTTTCTCGGATATAAAAATTAGGTGATATCCGTCACCTCAGCTTCATCGATTGCATTTCACGGGTGACTTGTTTTGTTCGTACAAACAGATTCTGGAAAAAATCTGTGAATGAGTTAACTATTCCGAGCTATATCATCTGGGCTTGCATTTGTAGAGCAGGACGATCGAGTCTGGCTCCCACCCCAATAGGTTGGCTGACGGCAGCCCTGTTCCTGATATTTAGGGAAGCGAGGAAAAGCGCTTCTTCCCCAAGGCCATTGCATGCAACCTAATGGTAATGTCAACCATGGAAGCAGTAGAATGCCTAGGAGATAATGAAAATCGTCGCTTGCTAAAACATTAGGTGCCCTGCATGATAAAAGACAAAACAAAACAATGAATTCATGATCGGATATCTGACAAATGCGTTCTAGATAACCTGTTGTGCAAACGTACAGTGATAGCATAATGGTTATATATCACTTAGTGAATATATTGTTCTAATGATTAGAAAACAGCTTGCCCTTTTTGTCAGCATCGGAATGATAGTCGCTTTCAGTGGCTTTGTGATCCCAGCGGTTGCTTCAGGTAACTCATTTGGTCCCGTCCAATCGGTTGCACACGGGGTACCATTATTTGCCATTGTACCTGAAAAACAGGGAAGCCAATCCTCCTCTGCCCCCACTACATACCCCGGTTATATACCGATCCAAATATGGGACGGATATCAGTACACAAGCAACGGCTCGTATAATTCCAGTTACGGAAGTGGAGAAACAATTGCCATCATTGATGCATACGGTAGTCCGAGTATTTCCAGTGACGTGAACACCTTTGACAGCGCCTTCAACCTACCTGCCATAAATCTGCAGATTGTTCACCCCTTTGGAAAGGTCTCAAGGAATTCAGGATGGGCTCTTGAAACATCACTGGATGTCGAATGGTCGCATGCAATGGCACCAGCTGCGAAGATAGTGCTGATTGAGACTCCGAGCGCCTCCAACACCTATCTGATAAATGACGCCGTCAATTACGCTTATAATGTAACTCATGCCAATGTCATATCAATGTCATGGGGAGAAGCCCAGAGCGATCTCACTTCAGCGGAACTCTCGCAGTATTCATCAATATTCTCATACGTGGCATCCCATGGGGTGATTCCCGTCGCTGCTTCTGGAGATAGCGGTGCTAGTGATGGCACCAGCACCATTACCGTCAATTATCCCTCCACTGATCCATCTGTCGTTTCTGCAGGGGGTACCTCAATCATACTGAACAATCCGACATCCACAGGCGCTTCATACGGTTCGGAATATGCGTGGAACAGTTCAGGTGGCGGAATAAGCAATTACTTCACGGAACCCTCATACCAGTCAAGTGCAGGAATAAATGCTTCTGGCCGTGCCACCCCGGATGTATCCTATGATGCAAACCCCAACACGGGAGTATGGATTTACGATACCACCAATTATGAAGGGTTATCGGGCTGGATTCAGGTTGGCGGTACCAGTGCCTCAGCCCCGCAATGGTCTGCAATCTTTGCTGACATACAGAACATAGATGGATACGGCAGCATTAACGGAGTAAACGTTCATCAGGTTCTGTATAAAATATATAGCAGTCTCGACTATTCCACGGCATTCCATGACATTACCGTGGGATATAACGGATATTATTATGCTGGCCCTGGGTATGATGAGGTCACCGGCATTGGGAGCCCCGTTGTTTATCAATTGATTTCACTCACGCCAGATTTCTGAATGCGCGGGTTATTTTTTTTGGGGGCAAACGCCCCTACAAAAATTTTCCATGAAGTTTATCAGCGTTCTGTTTAAGCTTTCATCAAGGAGTGCAGCTTTGATGGCAGGCGTCAAGAGATGATACGGTCTGACACTGGAAACGGGGGCATGCGAAGCTTCAAAGCGGGATCAATCGCCGTGAAACGAGTGCCAGTTAATCCGATTGCTTAACCTTATGAAAGATTTCATCATAAGGTCATGTGGGAGAAATTCATACGCCGAGCCGGAACGATGTTATCATAATGCATGACGGTGAAGGCATCAGTATAACAAGGTCTAAGGGTGTACTCAGGATTCTCGGCAAGAAATATTCATTGCTGATCATTGGAGTTCTTGGAAATAACAATGCGATGAGTTTCAATGACATAAAGAAGTCCGTAGGTTGTCCACGATCAAATCTCCTGTCCGTGAGACTTAAGGAGATGGGTAATGCCGGCATTACCAGAAGAATGGTTGTGGATTCGTCCCCCGTTTCCGTTAAATACTCACTGACCGAGAGTGGGAAGGAACTTAGAGAAAATCTCATTCCGTTGTTCAGATGGATCGAATACAATTGTTACCTGAAATCGTGACAATGAGTTCGGTCCCGAGAGGGTCCTCATTCACATGCAGTTAATTCAACTTGTTAAACTAAGTTCAGCATTCCGCTCTATCCTGTTTATTAATTCGTTAATATTACACTCCTGAGACATGTGATTCGTTTGGGACAAAATCGATGTGTTTTTCAATCAGGCCTCTTCGCCAACCACGTAAATTTCTACAAAGAAAGATTGTTGAAGCCAATTCTAACCGATCACTTTCACCCGTATTCAACCCAATATCGAG
>JAKATM010000129.1 GCA_021818765.1 Thermoplasmata archaeon
ACGAGAAAATGGATGTAAAAACATGTTGAAACAAGCCATGTTTTGCCGCTTTTCAGTTAAAATTGACTGATGTCATGAATTTTGTGAAAGATATAGAGTTAAAGTAAAGGTTTTAGGAAAACCTCTTTTATCAACTAAGGTGTTGTCTATTTTAGAGTTGCTAAAACTATAGCCCCGATAATCAGCTTCTTTCTTAATATAGAACAAATATGTGTTTATAGCTGGCAAAGGTTTTGAGTAACTCTTGAATCTAAAGAGTTGAGGGTGCTTTGTATATCCTTTAGTAAATCCGTAAAGAACGGCTTTGGCCAGTAAAGATTCACGCCAAAGAGCAATTAATCCAATTGGATCAAGCCATTCAAAGCATATTGACCATAAACGCATTGTCAAAGGAAGATCACAGTAGGTGATATAGATAATTTCTAACGGTCAAAGTTAGGTGATTATCGTGGATCTTAGCACTTGAAAGACGTGGGAATGAATTCTTTATCGAATATGAGCAAGGGGACCTATAATAGAGATAATTGTAGATACAGTGTGAAATTTTACTTTGTTGAATTTGGAGATTTTTCAGTTCTTGATTACGGAAAAATGGGCGTAGGATTGTATTTGCTTAAGCAGTATTATAAGCTATCCTAAGTATGTGCACAGCAGGAAGCAGGAGGTTATTTATGGAAGCATACAGAGAGTGTGATGCCGCCACAACAGGGTCAAGATCTTAACGTCGGAATGGGAGAATACAATAATACCGCCAAGGAAGAATGGATCCTCAAAAAGCAGGAGATCACCTTCAAGAGCGAAGATAGTCAGGCAGATCCGAAAGACATCAGAAAAGGAATGAAAGGAATCCTTTGATTATGTAAAGAGAGGAATGTTGAGATATATTTCTCAGGCCTCAAGAGAACGATAGGAGAAGTGATTAAGGCAGTCAGGGCTGATTACATTGCACAGGAGATTGCACTTAAGGTGCAATATTAGAACATGAAAAGAGAGGTGACACATGCCTATTGAATTGTGCAACACACTTCATACAAAACTAATCCGTATTTAGAATGGGCCTGCCCGGATTTGGACCGGGGTCGCCAACTCCCGAAGCTGGTAGGATACCAAACTACCCCACAGACCCAATTTACAGGCTATTTTTAGACTGGATATAATGTTTTCAATCTTCATTACCCTTGATCCACTTGTTCTTTCAGATCATAGCAGGATGACAAATCACTCCTTTTTTTGTAACAGATCAATAATTAATATTTCTACGTCATGTGTACAGAATGATCAATTTAGTGACTGTATCCAAAAAAGTGAAAGCTGAAGGCCAACCTATTCGAGCGGATCTGGCATGGGACCTTTTCCTTCCTGGATCCGAGGGCGATTTACCTGAAGAGAAGGTTCAGGACATTGATATGCTTAAGAACTGGCTCTGGCGCCAACTGGGAAGGAAACTAGGTTATTTGAAGAAGGACATAACCGTCCCTATCACCGTTTTGTTGCCTAAATTATCAAAGGCAGGACTGGATTTTGTTATCCGAACATGTTCTTTCTGGTCAGATGAGATATACATGTTACCTGAATCTAAAGGAACAGCGAGCAAGAATCTCTGGACTGCGCCTGTTGTGAATGTCTTTGACGTCCCTGGAAAAAGTGATTCGTTATCTAAGCTGACATCATTGCACCATAGAACGATGCACTCTTTGCTGTCACCAATACTTGGCTCTGCAAAGTTCAATATCAGGACATATCTCATACCACCTGGAATGACATTTGCAAGATACCACAGTCACACATCAAGGGAGGAATTCTACCTGGTTTTAGAGGGCAAAGGCAGCGTGAGAATTGGCGCACATAAGCTGGAAGTCAATAAGGGAGACCTTATTTCAAAACCGACAGGTCCGGATCTTGCTACACAATTGCTTGCAGACCTAGGCAAGGATATGAGAATACTGGATGTTGAGGTATGGCCGGATCTGGACAAGAGATCGAAGGATCTCGTTCATTATCCGGACCATGGAGAGCTTGACCTTTTTGGCGAAGGCTGGAGCATAATGATCCCTGATGAAGCCATCCATGGAGTTGAAGACAGTATGAAGAACTACGAGGTCGGTTATTTCAGGCACATTGACGGATCTTGGGAGCCTCGGGACGTGCCGGGCTTTCCTAAGAGGAAAAAGGAAAAAATTACCAGGAAAAGAGAGAAATAAGTGATCCCTGCATTTTACCATCCTTTTTTTACGAGTGGACCTTTGCTTCTTAAAAAGAAAATTGGCCGTTGCGCAGAACGCTTTAGATGTTTTTCATAAAGCATATGAACCTATCTCCACTTACTATCTTATATGACCTTAAATCTTGAAGATTACCTCTTGGTAATGTGGGAGTTCAGGGAGTCATTCACAAAGGTTAGTGAAGTTGACATATCGAAGAGGCTCAAGATAAGCGCACCCACTGTTACTGAGTACATCAGCAAGATGGAGCAGATGGGTTTGGTGAAGAGGGCTTCCAGGGAAGTAACGTTTACAACATCAGGTGTAAAGATCACTGTACCTATCGTCAGGGCACATCGCATAGCCGAAGTTTTCGCCCAGAAGATACTGGAGGTTCCATGGGAGGAAGCTCATAAGGCTGTTATGGACCTGGAGCACCTATTCTCCGGTTCATATGGCGACAACCTCTTCAAACACCTGGGATACCCGGAAACCTGTCCGCATGGAAATCCCACCGCAGTCACTACGAAAGATAACTCCACGAATCCCATGCTCCTTGACGAGGGCACTTATGTATTCGGAAAAGTAGTTTTTGAGGACTACGATATGCTGAGAAAGCTCTCTGCTGTCTCCATTCTGCCAGGAACAATGGTTAAGCTCACCAAGGAGCCCGAATGCAGGATCGAGTCACCAAATGGAGAAATTACACTGAACGACAGGGAATCCATGATGATTCGGCTGAAGAAGCAAAAAGTCAGGAAATGAATGGAGGGCGATAGCTTTACGCCCTAAAACCAGAAATGTTTCAGGTCAAAGTTCCCTGCCCGCTCTCTGCTGATCTTCTGACCTCTGGTCATACGGGTATGTTACTTCGAGCCTGCTTGCCTGGTTTATGTCGTCTATCTGCTTCGCATTGAGGAACCACCCAGTGGCTCCTATATTGTCAGAAAGCTGTTCCAGGTTCCTGACGCCGATGATTGGTGCAGTGATCGCAGGATTCGATATAACCCAGTTGAGCGCTACCTGCGCCATGGTCCTGCCTGTCTCCTTTGCTATCTCTCCGAGTTTCGCAATTACATTCTTAGTCCTCTCGTTTTCGTATCTCTTGTAATAATCCGGAGAGGAAGAATCACCTACCCTGGTTCCCTTTGGAGCTGATGACATCGATTCCTTGTATTTTCCCGTCAGTATGCCTCCGGCAAGCGGACTCCATGGTATCACAGCAATGTTTTCCGCCAGTGCCATGGGCAGCAGCTCGAACTCTGTCGCCCTGACAAGTATGTTGTAGTGAGGCTGCAGGCTTACGGGCTCATGCCATCCCCTCTGCCTGCAAAGCTGAAGGGCTTTCTCGAACTGCCATGCCCGGAAGTTGCTTATTCCCACATATCGTACAGTGCCATCCTCGACCATCCTGTTCAGTGTTGAAAATGTCTCCTCAAGCGGAGTCAGCGGATCCCAGGCATGAAGCTGCAGAAGATCAACGTAGTCGGTCTTCAGCCTGGTCAGACTCTCCCTGATTGCCCGGTATAGATGCTTTCGAGACAGGCCAACCCCGTTCGCATGATCGGATGTCTTGAACCGTGCCTTGGTTGCAACAAAGACGCTCTCCCTGTCCCGGCCTGCCAGCCATGTGCCGATGATTTCCTCTGATTTCCCTGATGAATATACATTCGCAGTATCAATGAAACTCCCGCCGTTATCTGAAAAGTGTGACAGTATCTTATGGCTCATCTCCTCGTCAGCCTGCCATCCAAAGGTCATGGTCCCAAGGCAAAGCTCGCTCACGACTGCTCCGGTCTTACCAAATTTTTTCATTCTCATAAAATCTGATCTCTTCTTGCGTTATACCTTTATCGCCCGCTTGACCGCATGAGGATTGCAGGTGCAGTGGCAACTTCAAAATGAGACATAGCTGCAATATCTTAATTTGCACTCTAAAGATTAACATTGCATGATCAAGCTTGACGGGATTTCCCTGACGGTTGAAGACGTGGTGAGAGCGGCTATTCACAATGAAAAAGTTGGGCTCTCAGATTCTGGCAAGGACAACGTACTGCG
>JAKATM010000015.1 GCA_021818765.1 Thermoplasmata archaeon
TTCCGATCTTGCCTTGTAGTAGTGATAGTCGGCAACAGATGGATTTAGCTTGATTGCCTCGTTGAACTCCTTGAGGGCCTCTGTGTATCTGTTAAGTTTTATGCATGAAAATCCACGGTTATAATGCAGTACATCGCTTTTTGGGTTATTTTTTATTGATAGGTCTAGATCCAAAATTGCCTCATTGTATTTACCGAGGCTCACGTACACAAGACCTCTTATCTCATTGTACTCCACTTTCTTGGGCTGAATTGCTATTGCCTTGTTGATTGTCTCAAGAGCCTCATCCATTCTTCCAAGATCGTAAAGAGTCCTTGACTTGTCGAACAGGAATTCAGGGTTATCAGGATCGTTCTTGATTGCGGTGTCATAGTTCTCAATAGCGTCTTTTACGTTTCCGAGGCTGAGCATAATCTCTCCGCGGAGTTTCTGATACTCGGAATTCTCTGGATCGCGGTTAATGGCTGTATTTACCTCAGAAAGCGAATCATCATACCGCTTCATTGAATAGTAGAGGTCGCCCAGTTCATAATGATAGAGAGAATTCTCAGGGTCCTTCTCAATGATATAATCAAATTCATTCTCGGCTTCCTGCAGGTTGCCAGCTTCTCTAAGTATCTTAGCTTTCCAGTAATGGTATTCAATGTTCTCAAAATCGAGAGATATTGCCCTAGTTATTGAATCGAGCGCAACGTCGAACCTTCTTGCATCATAATTAAGATGAGCCTGCTCGAAATATATCACAGGGTTGTTTTTCTCTGTAGCAAGGACTCTAGAGAACTCCCTGATAGCGTCGTCTGCCCGGCCAACCTTGACTAGCGAAAAAGCCTTGTTTATCCTGGCCTCTACACTGTCCTTCATTTTTAGAGATGTCTCAAATTCTGCAAGCGCTTCCTTGTAGTCACCGAGTTTATACAGGAGCAAACCATAATTGTAATGTATTTCCGCTGATCCCAAGCCAAGATCTATTGACTGCTTATATGCCCTGGAAGCCTCTTCGATCCTGTTCTGGTTTTGAAGCAGCCTAGCTTTTTCTATCACATACTTTGGATTGTTTGGTGACAATATAAGAGACTGATCTATCTCCTTTAACGCCTCAGCAGGCTTTTCCATTTTTTCAAGAACAAGGGCTCTCTCAAATTTCAGTTCTGGGTCATCTGGGCTAAGCCTAGCCGCTTCGTTGTACTCGCGCAATGCCTCTTCATACTTGCCGAGCCTTGAGAGGACTATCGCAAAGTCTGTGCGTATGACAGGGTCATATGGGTCTAGCTTAAGGGCCTCTTGATATTCTCTAATTGCTTCGTCTACACGTCCCGCATTGAATAGAGCCGTTCCTTTATTATCATGATATCCGGGATCTCGGGGATTGAGATCAATTGCGTCCTTGTAATCCTGTAAAGCTTGCTCAAATTTTCCAAGCTCACTGAGCACGTTTGCCCTGTCGTTGTAATAATCAGGGTCCCTCGGATTTAACTTAATTGCCTCGTTAAATTCTTTCAGGGAGTCTTCGGTTCTTCCTATATCATGAAGGAGTATAGCCTTGTTATAGTGGTAATTAGCCTCGCCGGGGGTTATCCTAATGGCCTTATTGAAATCAGATAGGGCCTCATCAACCTGGTCCAGATTATAATGGGCTAGCCCCCTATTATAGTAATAGGTGCCCTCACTGGGATTCAGAGCTATAGCTCTATCGAATGATTTTACAGATTCAGCATGTCTGCCAAGGTTGAAAAGCGCAACACCAAGGTTGTTGTGAGCGGAAGCATTGTTAGGTTCTTCTTCCGTCTCCTTCATGTATTTTGAAAGAGAATCATCGTTCTCTTCCTGCTCATCGGTTGAGCCGGTTTTGTACCTGTATTGCATCTGACTTTCGTCAGTCTCTTCCTCTTTTTTCACGTCAACCATTAATTCTCTCTTCCAGCAAAGTAAGACTTATGCATACTTATAATATTACTCTAATCGTTTTAAACTATTAAATTCTATCATTAAAATAAATCAAATGTAGGAACTCGTTTTTTACAAGTTTCATCGTAAATCTATGCTGATGTGGAACATCGGAATCGTAGTTGGAGCAAGATTATGAAATTAGTGTAGAAATTATCATTGTGTTGGTTTCAGCTCAATTTAAGATTATTTTTATGATGTGTAGGTAAGTTCTTCTAATGGATTAGAGTCTTGAAGGGCAGCAGAGAGAGGATAGCAACAGGAGCATGATAAGAACAACAACTATGAGAATGAATAATATTCCCATCTATACCGAATTATGCGGATGTGTAGATTGGCAATCATAGATACTTGCGTAATAGGGTGCACTTGCATGCAATTTGTATCAAGTCGTCATCCACTAAAGTTGGTCTGCCTAGTCGAATAAAGCTGAATAGTAAAGACAATTACTTTGCAAAATAATGTTTATATAGGTTTCTAAACTACTCCGCTGCAAACCATACATCAAGGGCAATGCATAATGGCAACCCTATTGAGCGGGGGTCAACATAAGTTTTCCCTGGCCACATCGGTGTAACGGTTTAATGGAATGAAAAACGTATGGCAACGCCACATCACTCTAGAAGAGGGTCTACAGCGTATTATCCAAGGAAGCGAGCTAAGTCACCGGCAGGAAGGATCAGGTCTTGGCCTGAAATAAGCGGCACACCAAGAATTCAGGGCTTCGCGGGATATAAAGTTGGAATGACCCATGTTGAAATGCTTGACTACAGGAAGACCAGTGTTACAGCAGGACAGAGCATAGTTAGTGCTGTTACCGTAATAGAAGTTCCACCACTGAGGGCTTTAGCCGTCAGGTATTACAGTGATTCAATTGATGGTCTTAAGGTCGCAGCTGAGCACTGGACAGATAAGGTCGACGAAGATATTCTAAGAGTTATCAACAAAAGGGAAAAAGTGACAAATGGATATAATGATAATATGGTGGACATCGTTGATGAAGTTCGCCTGGTTGTAGCCACAAATCCCTCTTCGGCAACGGGTATACCGAGCAAGACTCCTGACATTTTTGAAGTTAAAGTGGCAGGCGGGAGCATTGCTGACAGGATCAAGTTAGCTGAGTCGAAACTCGGTAAAGAGTTAACATTTTCTGAATTCACGAAAGAGGGCCAGTTTGTAGATGCAATCGGAGTTACAAAAGGTAAGGGATTTACCGGCCATGTCGAAAGATTTGGTGTTAAACTTCTCCCGAGGAAGAACAGGAAACACCGGAGGATGATAGGTACACTCGGACCATGGCATCCAGACTGGGTAAGAAACACTGTACCTCAGGCTGGTCAAATGGGGTTCCAGCAGAGAACGGCTTATAACCTGAGAGTGCTCAAAGTAGGACCCAAGACTGAAGTTGAAAGCGTGAATCCGAAAGGAGGCTTTGTAGGTTACGGTCTAGTCAGGAATGATTATGTTCTGTTGCATGGTTCAGTGCCCGGTCCGTCGAAGAGATTGATCAAGCTCAGAGATGCTGCAAGGCAGAGGGTCTCAACAGCAGAGAAAGTAACGCTTTCCTATATCTCGGTTGAATCTAAGCAGGGTGATTAAGTTGAAGTGCAATATATATGCAAATGATGGAAAGGTAACTGGAGAAATGGATCTTCCAGGATTCTTTGAAGAACCCGTCAGGAATGACCTTATAAAGAGGGCTTTCAGGGCAATATCTCTCAGTAAGAGGCAGCCGTATGGAAGTAGCCCCTTTGCCGGTATGAGACGCGTTGGGCAAAATGTCGGTGCCAACCATGGCATATCGAGAATTCCAAGGCTTGCAGGCGGATCACGTGGAGTAATACTCGCAAGTATGGTCGGTGGAAGAAGCGCACACTCTCCTCGATCCAACAAGAACCTATATGTAAAGATAAACAAGAAAGAGAGAATTCTCGCCAGGAGATCTGCCATATCGTCAACTGCCAGCAGGGAACTTGTGAGTTCGAGGGGTCATAAAGTGCCGCAGGAACTTACACTTCCTGTGATCGTAGATAGTTCTATTGAAAGGATCAAGAAGACAAAGGATGCTCTTGTGTTCCTGGAAACCATAGGAATAAGCGGAGAGGTTACAAGGGTAAAGGAAGGAAAGAAAATACGTGCAGGTAGGGGAAAAATGAGGGGTAGGAGATATAAAAAGCCCGTAGGAATACTATTGGTAGAAAGCAAGGAAGAAGATCTGTCTGCTTTCAAAGGACTTCCGGGAGTGGAGGTTTCAAAAGTATCTGCCCTAAGCATTTCAAAGCTCGCCCCTGGCGGAAATCCAGGCAGGCTCACAATTTTCACCAAATCAGCAATAAACAGCATGGAGGAGATAAAGAGATGAGTATTAAGGAAGTCATATATGCCCCGGTCGCGACTGAAAAAACAATGCTGATGACTGAGAGCGAAAATAAGATCGTATTTATGGTGCACCGCAAGGCAACAAGAGCCGATATAAAGAAAGAAGTTGAAGAGCTTTACAAAGTCAAGGTGGAGAGCATAAGGACCATGACAACGTTGAATGGAAAAAAGGCGATTGTCAAGCTGAAAGAAGAGTTTTCTGCTGATGATCTTGCTGGAAGGATAGGATTATTCTAGGTGAATTAAAATGGGAAAGCATATTATACCGCAGAGAAGAGGAAAGGGAGGGCTTGTTTACAGGAGCCCAAGCCACAGGCACGTTGCAAAGCCAATGCATCTTGCTGCCGGCAAATACAATGTGAAAAGCATTATTCATGCCCCGGGGAGAAACGCTCCCCTGCTTATGATTCAGAATGATAAGGTATCTGGTTATCAGATTGCGTTTAACGGGGCTCATGTGGGTCAGGAATTATCAATCGGTCCCGGATCCGTGCCAGAAGATGGATCTACCACAACGCTTGGAATGATTCCAGACGGTTCCACTGTATACAATATAGAAAGCCAGCCAGGTGATGGCGGAAAGTTCTGCCGCACTGCAGGATCAGGCGCGCTCGTTGTCAGTCATGCAGAAACCGTTACTTTGAAACTCGCCTCTGGGAAGATGAGATCATTTCACCCATCTTGTCTTGCAACAATTGGATCGGTCGCAGGATCGGGTGCGAGGGACAGCCCGGTTCTCAAAGCAGGCAACTCGGTTCATTTCTATAGAAGCAAGGCAAAAAGACCTATCTCGGTCAGAGGTGTAGCAATGAATGCTATAAACCACCCACATGGCGGTGGAAATCATCAGCATGTTGGTAGGCCCAGTACAGTGGGAAGAGGCGCTCCACCGGGTAGAAAGGTAGGACGCCTATCACCGCAGAGGAGGAAACATTAATGCCGGTAAATAAACAGGCCTCAGTCAAGTCAATAAAGAGGAAGGCACGAAAGTCACAGAAGGTCATTCTTGGCAGGACCAGGGAGTTCACGTTCAGGGGATTCTCCCTTGAAGAGTTGCTGAAGATGAATGATGAAGACATCATAGCAATTATGCCTAGCAGGGCCAGGAGAACCCTAACGCGAGAGATGAACCATGACCAGAAGGCGGCTCATGAAAAGCTTTCGGGAGAAGAAAAGAACGTCAAAACACATGTTCGCGATCTTATAGTTATTCCAAAGTACGTAGGCAAGGTTGTTGAAGTTTACAACGGCAATTCGTACGTCAAGTTTGAAATAAGACAGGAAATGCTTGGGCATTACCTTGGTGAGTTTGCACAGACAAGAAAACCGGTCAAGCACTCCGGTCCTGGTGTTGGAGCTACCAGGTCGTCCAAGTTCATGCCTTTGAAGTGATCAACATGAAAGGATACTCAGTATTGAATTTTCCAGAACAGAGCGCTAAAGCGCGTATAATAGAGGCAAATATTTCACTTAAGGATTCGATCAATATAGCCCACTACCTCAGGGGCATGACCCTTGAACAGGCAAAGAACGCCATAGATGCTGCTATTGACAAGAAGCGTGCTGTCAAGTATTTCCGTTATCTCGACAGCGTTTCCCACAGGAGAGGTTCCGGCCCCGGAAGATACCCCATACGTGCCCTGAGAATATTCAGGAAGGCAGTAGATAACGTAGAGGCAAATGCAGAGTTCAAGAACCTTAACCTGGAAAAGCTTCGTATCATACATTTGACGGCAACAAAGGGAAAGATGCTCAGGCGTTATTCACCGAAGGCGTATGGAAGGGCAGGCGGTCTTGACCGTGATCTCGTTAACATAGAAATTATAGTGGAGGAGGTTAAAGAGTGAAAGAAAGAAAATTCATATCGGAGTCTGTAAAGAAGCTCCTGGTTTCTGAGTATATCAAGAAGGAGACGGAAAGCGCCGGTTTCGGAGGCATGGAGATGAAGAGGACTCCTTTCGGTACAAACATAACACTTTTCGTAAACAAGCCAGGACTGGTAATCGGAAGACGTGGTGGCAAGATACAGGAAATCACAGCCACTCTTGAAAAAAAGTTTGGAGTCGAAACACCACAGGTCGAGGTTAAAGAAGTGACAGATCCAGATCTGAATCCGCAAATTGTCGCGAAGAAGATTGCAATATCTCTAGAGAAGGGTTGGTCCTACAGGAAAGCTGGTAACACGACATTGCGGAGAACAGTGGACAGCAACGCTAAGGGTGTACTTATAAAGATTGCGGGAAAGATTTCCGGGGAGAGGGCAAGATCCCAGAAATTCATATCCGGGTCAATCAAGTATTCCGGTGAACCTGGTAGAATTGGCATGAAGTACGGTTTCTCTGCCGCAAAATTGAAACTTGGAATCATTGGCGTCTCGGTCAGGATTCTTGATTCAGATTACAAATTACCCGATCAGATAGACATAAACAAGGTTGACATTGAAAAGCTTACGGTAGCTCCGGCTAAAGTTGTAGCCCCACCCGAAGCGGCTAAGGAGTTAGCGCCTGAGATACCTGTCGTCGAAAAGAAGAAGAGGGCCCCAAGGACTCCTAAGACTGAAGCTGCTGAAAAACCAAAGAAGAAACCCGCAGAAAAGAAAACGCCAGCAAAGCCCAGAAAGAAACCTGCCAAAAAAGAGGAAAAGAAGGACATAAAGGAGGATGTCGAAGATGCCGGAACTGAAAGCAAAGAAGTTAAAAGAGATGAGTGAACAGGAACTAAATGATACCTACAAGAACCTCAGGGAATCACTCATGAAGGAGAGGGCTTCTGTCGCGATGGGTGGTGCACCTGTGAGCCCTGGAAAAATGAGGTCGATAAGAAGACAGATTGCAAGGGTCAAGACAGTGATGAACTTGGAGGATCACAAGTAGATGAAGGATAAAAACTTCACTGGAGTTCCAAAGGAGTTGCAGCCATGGGAAGGGTTCACCAGAGAATCACAGGTTGTCAAGATTGCAGTCGATAAGAGAAGGTACGGTAAAACAGTTACAATCATAGATGGAATAGATCCAAAAGCAGAAGATATTTACGAAATTGCCAAGTCCTTGAAGAAGAAGGTTGCGTCTGGCGGCACTGTCAAGGACGGCAAAACGATTGAGCTTCAGGGGGATCACAGGGAGACTGCTAGAAAGCTGCTCGAAGATCTGGGATTCAACACGGAGGTTCACTGATGTCTGAATACGAAATTTACGGTTCAAACTATATAGGCAATACGGTAAAAGTCACCAGAACAAGCAATCCCCTGAATACGGGCATACAGGGCTTGATAGTAGATGAGTCAAAGAACATGTTCACGCTGCAGACAGGATCCAGAGAGGTAAAGATACCGAAGAGGGGATCCCAATTCACCATAATAATGAAGGAAAAGGAAGTTACGATCAGTGGAGACGATATCCAGTACACATTACAGGACAGGATGAAAAACACAGGAAAGATTGTTAAATCAAAGATTAGGGAGAGAAAGAGATGAAAACTAACATTGGAATAGACGTGAAGGCTCCAGAAGGAGCATGCACGGACAAAAAATGCCCATTTCATGGGGAGCTTCCGGTGAGGGGGCAGGTCATTGAAGGGGTTGTAAAATCCGCTTCCATGATCAAGACGGTGGTTGTCGAGAGAACTTTTCTCAGGAACGTTCCAAAATACGAGCGAAGAGAGAGAAGATTCTCGAAGTATCATGCACATCTTCCAGACTGCATAAAGATAAAACGCGGAGATGTCGTCAGGATAGCGGAATGCAGGAAGCTCGCTAAGACCGTGAGCTTCGTCGTGGTTGAGAAGGTGGAGTAAATGAAGGGGATAGCTGGTCGTCAACAGAGAGGGCTTCCACTTGGTGCCGTTATGACATGCGCTGACAATTCTGGTGCCAAGGTCGTGCGGCTTATTGAGGTCAAGGCATATCACGGAAAGGCATACAGGATACCGGCGGCGGGCGTTGGTGACATGTTCATAGCAAGCGTTAAGCGTGGAACACCAGAGATGAGGGCCAAGGTAGTGTATGCTGTTGTAATCAGGCAGAGAAGACCTTTCAGGAGATCAGACGGCATAATGGTTGAATTTGAGGATAATGCAGCTGTTCTTGTTACTCCGGAAGGGGAAGTAAGGGGATCAGAGATCAAGGGACCGGTAGCTAGGGAAGCCGCGGAAAGGTGGCCGAGGATAGCGTCAATAGCCTCAACTATAGTGTGATGAAACATGAACAAAATTGCAGTTGATTTAAGCCTGGATTTAAGGAAGAAATATGGACTTCGTTCCTTCCCGATAGTGAAGGGGGACGTTGTAAGGATAATGAAAGGCAGCAGGAAGGGGGAAGGTGGCAAGGTGATGGATGTCGATCACATCAGATCCCGAATCACGGTGGAAGGCATCACAATCGCAAAGGCAGACAACAAGCAGAAGGAGTTCACGCTCCTGCCGGATTACGTCGAAATCACCAGGCTAGATCTGTCGAGGAATGAAAGGGTTAACAAAATCAGAAAGCTTGCTGCCATGAAGAAGATCGTCATAGACGAGAACGATTTGAAACAGGAACCTGAATTGCCGGAAACCAAAGAAGAGAGCCTCCCGGACCTTTCACAGGAAGCGGCTTTGCCAGAGATCTCAGTGGAAAAGCCACAGGAAGCTGAAGCACAGGAAGAGAATCAGGAAGGAGAGACAAAAGAGGAGGAGAAAGAAGATCATGATAACGAGAACTAAGAGACAGATGCTGCCCCGAGTGGTTAAAGTTCCTAGAAAGGAATATTTCTGGGGAACCAGTTCAAGGCCAGGAAAACACTCCAGAGAGAGTTCAGTTCCCCTGCTGCACATACTGAGGGATTACCTCCATCTCGGAGACAAGGAGAGGGAAATAACGAGACTGCTGAACAGCGGCTTTGTACTGATAGATGGAAAAAAAGTCAAGGATCGCAGAACAGGGGTCGGATTCATGGATCTTGTGACTATTGTACCGACATCCGAGAACTACAGGATGCTGTACGACCAGAGAGGTCGTCTTGTACTCAGGAAGGAGAGCGATAAGTTTTCGGGCGTCAAGTTCCTGAGGGTGAAAAACAAGCATACCATCCAGGATGGAAAGACGCAGCTGTCATTCCATGACGGCCAGAATACAATAACAGATGCCGACCTGAAGCCGGGTGACGTTGTAACCGTCAGGCTTCCTGAAAAGAAATTTGAGGAGGTACTGAAGATGCAACCTGGAAGCAAGGTATTCATAACGGGTGGATCGCACGTTGGAGAAACCGCAACTGTCAAGAAGATTGAGGTCAAGAAGTCTTCATCAGCAAACCTTGTTGAGATGGAAGAGGGTTTTGAGACAATTTCTGATTACGTTTTCGTCATTGGTTCAAACAAGTTTTCCTATGAGTTGTCTGGAGAGGTGGTTAAATGAATACAATGCAGGAAGTCATGATTGACAAAGTCGTCGTTAACATAGGCGTTGGCCAGACTGGTGACCGCCTGAACAAGGCTATGAAAGTAATCGAAATGGTTACAGAGAGGAAGCCTACCCCAACTGCGGCAAAGAAATCTGTCAGGGAATTCAACGTCAGACCAGGCATGACCATAGGCACCAAGGTCACGCTGAGGAAGGAATCTGCTTTTACGTTCCTGAAAAAGGCGTTCTACGCCAAGGATTTCAAGATTGCCACTTATTCGTTTGACAAGCAGGGAAATGCATACTTCGGGATTCCGGACTACACCGAATTCGAGGGCCTGAAATATGATCCTGATATAGGCATTTTCGGGATGGACGTTGCCATCGTGTTCAAGAGACGAGGCGGATTCAGGGTTGCAAGACGGCGCACCAGAAGAAAGGCTTTATCCAGGTCGATCAGGGTATCCAAAGACGAGGCAGTCAAGTTCCTTGATGAGAAGTTCGGAGTCAAGACGGTTTAGGTGAACAGATGGTACAAGTCAAGTTAGAACCAAAAAAGAAATTTGGCAGGAAAGATGGCTGCCAGAGATGCGGAAGGAAGAGAGGGATGGTTAGGAGATACGGAATCAGGCTATGCAGGCAATGCTTCAGGGAAACCGCTCCAGAGCTTGGTTTCAGGAAGTACAGTTGAGGTGTGATATATGAGACATGATCCATTAAATGACATAATAAATACGATAAAGAACGCATCAACAATGGGAATGAGAGAGGTGGAGGTACGGCCTGCAGCAAGACTTATCGGCAGGGTGCTGAAGGTTATGCAGGAATACAATTACATTAAGAGCTTTGAGGTTGTCGACGATTCGCGCGGAGGTCTTTTCCGTATACTTCTTGCTAACACAATCAATAATTGCGGTATAATCAAGCCGAGATTATCGGTAAAGAAGCTGGATCTGGAGAAGTTCGAGGCAAGATTCCTTCCCGCACAGGACTTCGGCATACTTATCCTGACAACAACAAAAGGGGTAATGAGCCACAAGGCTGCCAGGGAGAGCGGTGTTGGAGGCAAGCTTCTCGCATATGTTTACTAGGTGCACAAAATGACAAGCTGGAAAGAGATGGAAAAAGTGACGATTCCAAAAGGAATCAAGGCATCGCAGAATGGTTTCGAAGTCACAATAGGTGGCCCGAAAGGCGAGCTGAAGAAGGAATTTACAAACAACTATGTCACCGTCATGTTGAAAGACGGCGAGGCAGCTATTAGCGTATCCAAGGAGAACCAGTACTCCAAGGCTATAGTAGGTACCTGGAAGTCGTTGATACAGTCTATGATACATGGGGTCCAGGCTGGTTATCAGTATGAAATGAAGATTGATTACACGCATTTCCCCATGAGGGTTTCGGTCCGCGGCGACAAGGTAGTCATTGAGAACTTCCTGGGAGAGAGGGCTGCAAGATCGGCGAAGATTATTGGTCACTGCTCTGTGTCGGTGAAAGGAGACAGGGTATTTGTTAGCGGTATTGACAAATATGAAGTGGGAGAAACTGCAGCAAACATTGAGAGGGCAACCAAGATCAAGGGCTTTGATCTGAGAGTATTCCAGGATGGAATTTACCTGATAGGAGGCAACTGAAATGGTCGATCCAAAGCCAAAGATGGATAGTCAGAAGAAGAAACTGTTGAAGAAAAAGAACATTCAGAGCAGGAAGAGACCGGAATTCAAGAGACAGGAGTGGTTCAGGTATGGTAAATTTGATGAGTCCTGGAGAAAGCCAAGGGGAAAACATTCAAAGCTGAGGGAACACCAGGACTGGAGGCCGCCGGTCGTCGATGCAGGATACAGGGGGCCAAAGGCAACGCGTGGTCTGCATCCATCTGGTTTTGCAGAGGTCATGGTTCACAACGTTGCTGATCTTGGAAAGTTGAACCGTGAAACCGAAGCTGCAAGAATCGGTTCGACAGTTGGATCGAGGAAGAGGAAGGAGATAGTGGAAAAGGCGGATGAGTTGAACATCCGTGTGCTTAACAGAGGGACAGAATGAAAGTAGATACAATCAAGAGGATATCGGCCGAAAAACTCAAGATCGGCACGTCAAGAATATGGATAGACATGAACAGCGTTGATCAGCTTACCGAGGCTGCAACACGGTCTGACGTATATGCACTGATTCGCAGGCATGTCATCCAGGAGAAGCCCAAGAAGGGCAACTCCAATGCAAGGCACAAGAAGAGGGTTGTGCAGAGATCAAAGGATCGCAGAAGGGGTGAAGGATCCGTCCGCGGCACAAGGAACGCCAGGTTCCCCAGGAAAGTGCGCTGGATGAAGACAATACGCGCCCTGAGAAATGAGCTCTCGCTTCTGAAAGATGCGAAGAGGATAGATGCAAAGACCTACAGGCAATATTACAGGATGATTAAGGGCGGAAGCATAAAGTCAAGGGCCCAGCTCAGGATGTACCTGAAACTCGATGGAGGAAACTGAGATGCGTACCCCCGTTATTTATAAAAGAAGAAAGGAAGGAGTTACAGATTACAGGCGCAGGTATCATCTGATCAAGTCAGGTACGCCGCGCCTTGTTGTAAGGATTAGCAAAAAGGGGATTGTTGTCCAGGTAGTTGAGTTCAATTCCAGCGGGGACCATGTTGCTGTTTCGCTCACTCCGCAGTCGCTTAAGAAAGCGGGAGTTGATCTGGTGGGAAACTCCACACCGGTTGCATACCTGCTCGGTTACCTTGCGGGGATAAAGGCAAAGAAACTTGGAATAGAAGAGACTATACTCGACATTGGAAGAACCAGGCTCACAACAGGCGGCAGGGTTGGCGCTGTTACAAAGGGATTTGCGGATGCCGGATGCACGCTTCCTCATGACGAATCAATCTACCCTTCGGATGATAGAATCAACGGTAAACACATGAAAAAGAAAATTGGAAAGAAGGCTATGGACGAAATGAAGAAAAAGCTGGAGGCGCAAGCATGAGCGAGGAGGTTTGGATTCCAAGGACCACACTTGGCAGAAAGGTCGCTAACGGTGAAATAAAGACGCTCTCTGAAGCTCTTGAGACAAAACTGCCCCTGAAGGAATATCAGATAGTTGACATGCTGCTTCCGACGATAAAGGATGAGGTCCTGAACATGACCAGGGCACAGAGGATGACGGACTCCGGGAGAAGAATGAGCTATTCCATAACTGCCGTTGTGGGAAATGAGGACGGATATGTCGGTGTCGGTATGGGAAAGGCAAAGGAGGCCGCACCCGCTATAAGGAAAGCTGTAAATAACGCCAAGCTCAACATAATAGAACTGAAGAGAGGCTGCGGTTCCTGGGAATGCGGTTGCGGAAGAGCACACACCGTTCCCTTCACAGTATCCGGGAAATCCGGATCAGTCTCTGTAACAATCAAGCCTGCCCCAAGAGGGGTTGGAAGGGCGGTTGGCGATATAGCGAAAGTCATACTGAAGATGTCCGGTATAGAGGATGCCTGGGGTTTTGCCACGGGACATACTAAAACAACCGTCAATTATGCACTCGCAACTTTTCAGGCTCTGAAGGAGACTGCAAGAATAAGGGTGAACGAGCAGATAAAGCTGAGTACTCCGATATATACTGGAGGTGTTGCGGTTGCTAGCAGTGATAAGGATTAGAGGAAGAACAGGGATAAGGGAGCCCATTGAAGATACATTACGCAAGTTAAGGCTTACAAGGATCAACCACATGGTGTTTGTTCCAGATACCAAGGAATTCAAGGGAATGCTGCAGCTTGCAAAGGATTACATAACATGGGGAGAAATATCAAAGGAGACATTGGTGCTGGCACTGAAGCACCGTGCCCTTCTCAGGGGAAGGAAGAAGATACCAGAGGACGGCATGAAGGAATCCGTTGGCTACTCATCGTTCGATGAGGTCGCTGACTTCCTGATGTCCGGCAAGACACTAACTTCGATCGAGAATATCGTGCCTGTATTACGACTCAATCCACCAAGGGGCGGATACGAGTTCATCAGGAAATCATACAAGGAAGGAGGAACCGCAGGATACCGCGGCGATGGGATCAATATTCTTATTAAGAAGATGCTCAAGGAGGGTGTTGATTTAAATGGTAAGAACTAGGACCAAGAAATTAAGGGGAGGCCATTACGGCCGTGGCATGAAAGCCGGCAGAGGAAAGGGTAAGAAGGGAGGAAATGGAATGGCCGGACTTGGAAAACACCGCTGGATATGGATGGTCAAGTATGATCCCCTTCACTACGGTGGAAAGGGTTTTACGAGTCACCATTATCCAAAACCTCCCGTTGCCATCAGCTTGACCGAGCTTGAAACATTGTATCCTTCGCTTGAGAAGAAAGGATACGTCGAATCTGGTGATGTTCCGGTTGTTAACCTGAAAAAGGCCGGCATAGACAAGCTGCTGGGGTCCGGTGAGTTAAACCTCAAGGTTAAGGTAATTGTCTCGAAGGCAACAGAAAAAGCCTTAAGCAAGCTTTCAGCTTCAGGCTCAACGGTTGAGACAGATGGATAGGGTAGAACGTAACAGGAGCGTAGTTTATCCGACTGCGCTCGTCTTTGTACTGACGGTATTTGCGTTCTATTACTTCGGGCACTACAACTGGCTGCAGTTGCTCATAGCGGCAGTACTTGTCTTCCCACTGTTCGGAATAGCATATCTCGTCTTCAGTTACAAGGGTCCTGGAAAGAGCAAGCTATACGGTCTTGAGCACCTGACATCAATGCTCCCTGCGGTTAAGAAACCAAAGGGACATGTACAGTTCAAGTACAAGATTATGTGGACTGCCCTTGTGGTCCTGCTTTATTTTGTCCTTACAAACATCTACATATATGGCCTGGACCCGGCAAAGACGATTGACGTTTTTGCTTCATTCAGGGCCATATTTGCTGGCGCACAGGGATCGCTCATGGATCTGGGCATCGGTCCTATCGTTACTGCAAGCATAGTAATGCAGCTCTTTGCGGGCGCAAAGATATTCAACCTGGATCTGCAGGATTCCAAGGATAAGGCTATATACCAGGGCGTTCAGAAACTGATGATTATACTGATGATTTTCGTCGAGTCCATACCACAGGCATTCGGATACCTCGTGCCGGATCCGACACTTGTTTCCACGCTGAGCCACTTTGCTCCGGGCTATGGAGTCTTTCTTGCTCAGACAATAATTATTGCGCAACTCTTCATGGGAACCTATCTAGTGTTCCTGTTCGATGAATTGGTCTCGAAATACGGCATTGGATCCGGCATATCTCTTTTCATTGCAGCAGGCGTTTCCCAGCAGCTTTTTACAGGTACATTCAGCTGGCTGCCAGTTTCATCGACGGCACTCCTTTCCGCTACAAACCCGCCTGCCGGTACAATTCCTAAGATACTGTATCTGGTATCCTCGCAGCCATCATCGTACCTTTACAACACGGGAGTGGATCAGATAGTATTCCAGCAGCCGAACCCGCTGATTGCGCTCGTCGGAACCCTGCTCATATTCTTTATTGTGGCATATTTCCAGAGTAGTAAGATTGAGCTTCCTATCGCACACGAACGTGTGCGGGGGGCTAGAGGGAGGTATCCACTGCAATTGCTGTATGCATCTAACATACCTGTCATATTAGCGACAGCTCTCCTCGCAAACATTTCTATGTGGACGCTTCTTTTCTGGAGCAGCCCTGTCCTGAGTCACATACCTTTGCTGGGACACAATCCGCTTCTTGGATCGTATCCGAGTAGCGCCCTTTTAGCGACTTCATCGGCCATTTCATCCACCACACCTACGGGTGGGCTTGCTTTCTATCTATACACGCCAAACGGATTGTCTAATTGGCTTTTCCCGATAATTTCGCCTGCGGCATATTCGGGTACCGTACTTTTTGGGCACAGTAGCCTGCAGGAAGCTGCACACATAGTCATCTTCTTTGGTTTCATGATTGGAGCCAGCATCATATTTGCCAAGTTCTGGATCGAAACTACAAATATGGGTGCTGCTTCCGTAGCGAAACAGATTCAGTCGAGTGGTATGCAGATACCGGGCTTCCGCCGTGATCCTAAAGTAATGGAGAGGGTACTGAACAAGTACATTCCTGCCATAACAGTA
This sequence comes from Thermoplasmata archaeon, assembly GCA_021818765.1. GTDB lineage: Archaea > Thermoplasmatota > Thermoplasmata > Thermoplasmatales > Thermoplasmataceae > UBA582. The sequence goes on from JAKATM010000015.1 coordinate 15,793, forward strand.
TTCAGCGGAGCGGTGGTAGGCATCCTGGCGTCAGGAGCTGATCTAATCGGCACCGTGGGTCAGACCAGTGGTACTGGCCTCCTGCTCGCCGTGGGTATAGTGATACAGTTCTATGAGGCCGTCGGAAGGGAACAGCTCATGGAGATGCATCCCGTCATAAGGCAGTTCTTCGCTGGTGCATGAATGAGGGTCGTAATGTCCGGCGTAGCCGGCGTTGGCAAGTCTACCGTGCTCGAGATCGTATCAAAAGGGACACAGTATGACGTTGTCAATTACGGTACATTGATGTTTGAGATGGCAAGGGAGCTCAGCCTGGTGCAGAACAGGGACGAACTACGCAAGCTTTCTGTCGACACCCAGATAAACCTTCAGAAGAAAGCTTCCGGTGCAATTGGAAAAATGGATAATGTAATAATAGATACACATATGGCGATAAAGTCACCGAAGGGATACCTTCCAGGACTTCCGGAATGGGTTGTCAGGGAGCTAAGGGTTTCCATGTTCTTCCTCTTGGAGGCGGATTCCAGCCTGATCTGGGAGAGAAGAAAGAAAGATCCTACCAGGGTGCGGGACAAAGATACTGAGGAAGAAATAGAGGAACACCAGTCGGTGAACAGGTATTACGCAGTAGCGTACTCCGTATTCACTGGAGCAACTGTGAACTTCATCACGAATATTGAGGGTATGCCCGACATTGCTGCAAACAAGATAATAATGGAGTTGAAGAAGGAGTGACAGAACAGAAACAGCCACCGGCCAGAACTGCTGGAGGGAGACCTCCACCGCCCCCAATTAGCGAAGCCCAGAAGAAACTGATACGGTTCCAGATGATCTATCTCCTGATATCCTTCTCTATGCTCATCATAATCAGCGAACCCGGTCTGCGTATACCAATAGGAAATGCTGCTAATGCCGTATTCGGCCCGACTATCGGTTTCAACTACAGGTTGCCTCTCCTGACGCTTGTAATTGCAGGCATAATGATCGGACTTGTAACATCCATCCCGAGATATTTCTTTACGGACTGGATGCGCTACGGAAGAACGCAGGCCAGATCAAGGGCTTACTCCCAGGCAATAAGGGAGGCTTATAAGACGCAGCAGAGAGACAGGATACAGAAGCTGAACAAGATGAGGATGGAGATGACAATGGAGCAGCAGCAACTCCAGATGCAGACAATGAAACCATTGATGGTCCTCACTATCCTTACAATATTCATATTCATATGGCTTGACGTCTTCATATACTCGCTTCCATACAGCATAGTGTCGTTTCCATGGGCAAAGGACGTCCTGATCACGTCCTCCTTCCTTTTCCCTGTCTGGATTTTCATATATTTCCTGGCGAGCCTTGTCATCGGATACTTCGCAACAATGCTGATCAAGTACCTCGACTTTTCATTTAAGCTGAGAAGGATAGAGGAGAAGGAACAGGGCAGCGGCCAATGGAACTGACGGTTAGCGGTCCAATTGGAAGCGGAAAGTCCACGGTGGCTAAACTGCTTGCAGCACGGATCGGCTCCACGTACATGTCGACCGGGGATATATTCCGTGAAAACGCCAGGAAGCATGGAATGTCCGTTGAGGCATTCAACGAGTATGCAGAGAGTCACGCTGAAGTGGATACCGAACAGGACAACTTCCTTATTGAAAGGATGAGAAAGGGAGATGGGCTGGTCATAGATTCAAGACTTGCAGGCTGGCTTTCGTATAAGAACGGTATCGAGGCATTCAGGGTATTCATAACAGCGGATTATGCAACAAGAACGAAGCGAATCTCTCTCAGGGAGAAGATCGATGAGAGCGTCGCTTCCGATCTTATATCACGTAGGGAAGAGTCTGAAGCAAAAAGATATCGATTGCTTTATAGCATAGATATTTCCGACACATCTATTTATGATTTGGTTCTGGATACAACGGCTATGAAGCCTGATGACGCCGTTCAAGCAATCATTGAGAGGATGAGGGAGCTTAGCGCATGAGCGATCTTGACGGTTTCTTTGTGATCGACAAGCCGTATGGTCCGACGAGCCACCAGGTTGACAGCTGGATCAGGAACATCCTGGGTGTAGAGAAGGTTGGCCACATTGGCACTCTTGATCCCAATGCCACCGGGGTGCTGGTTATGGCTATCGGCAGGGCCGTCAAGCTGATTGACCAGGTGCATGAGCTGCCGAAGGAGTATATCTGCACGATGCGATTTCACACAGACGTCCCGGAGACCACGATACGAGAGAAGCTTAACGAGTTTGTCGGAGAAGTCTACCAGATACCTCCAATCAGGTCCGCTGTTGCCAGGAGCCTGAGGACAAGAACAATTTACAGCATAAGCGATATTGAAATATCGGGGAGATTCGTAATGTTCAGGGTAAAGTGCGAGTCCGGTACATATATCAGAACGCTTTGCACAGACATTGGATACGCAGCCGGAACTATAGCCCAGATGGAAGATTTGAGGCGAACAGTGACAGGGCCATTCACCGAAGAATCCATGATCACACTGCAGCAGCTATCGGATTTCGAGTACCTGAGAAAAAATGGGAATCCAGAACTATTCAACCGTTACTTCTATCCGGTTGATAAACTGTTCTCACAGTACCCTAAGATTGTTGTCAAGTCCTCCGCGATCGCAAATATATCACATGGGTCTGATTTGTACCCGGGTGGTATTATAGCATTAACTGGAAACCCAAAAAGAGGTGACAGGGTCTGCGTAGTTGACGAAAAAAACCGGATCCTTGGAACCGGGAAGATGCTTGTAGATTTCAATGAAATTGACGTTCTCAAGGTAGTGGATTTTGACAGGATTCTTATAGAGCCGCAGATATCAGAGGAAGGTAAGGAAAATGGAGAAAAGTCAGCTAAAGTGGTACGGCCTGGAAAGAGAACACAGGATATATCTCTTCCGAGACCTAGAAAAGAACTACATAGAGATATTCAGGAAGCTCCGAAATGGAGAGATACCAGAGATAGAGGAAAAAGAGTCGAACAGCATACCAGATATCAGAAACCTTATGCTGGAGTTCGGAAAAGAAAGGATAAAAGAAAGCAGGACAGAAGATAGGTTCCTCATCCGGTTCTATAACCTGAGGAGCGAGCTGGACAGGATCATTAATCTTTATTTTGAGCGCGTTTCCGGTTTCGGGGCGTTCGCAGGCAAGCTCCTTGATGACATGGATCCCTGTGCTCTTTTCCGTGAGTTGCCTTCCATAATGGGTGAAGGACCCAACCAGAAGATCATTGAAAACATTGCGCTCACTGGCAAGAAACTATGTGACTTGCGCGGCGAACTCGTTAACTTCATGAGCGAGGAGATAAAGGTTGTAATGCCGAACGTCACAACGATCGCGGGAACGGAACTGGCTCTTGATCTTCTCTCCGCAGGAAAAGGGTTGCAGCACCTGGCAGAATTTCCCGCCAGCACCATCCAGGTACTTGGTGCAGAGAAGGCATTCTTCAAGCACCTCAAGACCGGGTCGCCTTCACCGAAGCATGGCGTGATGTTCAAGCTTCCGCATCTTACGGGATTGCCAAAGAACCAGAGGGGAAAATATGCAAGAACGGCAGCTTCAAAAATAGCCATAGCCGCAAGAGCAGACTATCTAGGAAGCACTATAGATGCAGGAAAAATGAAGACTGATCTTGACGAGAGGTTGAAGAAAATCAGGAGTTCTGGTAATTCTCGAGCTCGGACTGGAAAGAATACTTCTCGCCGGGGATTGGGACGGGATAGGAGCCAGTGAGGCATCCTAAACAAAGACCCTGGTTGGCCAATCCTATGCTTTCTATAAGTCCTTCTATGGATATGTAACCAACGGAATCTGCACCGATTTCATCAGCAATTTCCTTCATTGTCTTGTCCCTTGCAAGAAACTGATCCCTTGTCTTCATGTCTACGCCGAAGTAGCATGGTGCAATTATTGGTGGCGATGCCACTCTTACATGAACTTCCTTGGCCCCCTGGGACCTGAGAATCTTCACTGTATAATTTATAGTATTTCCCCGGACGATGCTGTCTTCAACCAGAACAATCCTTTTGCCTGATATTGCAGACTTGATTGGGTTCAGCTTAAGCCTGACAGCGTTTGCACGCTGTTCCTGGGTTGGCATTATGAATGTTCTCTCTGAATATCTGTTCTTTATCAGGCCCTCACCGTACGGAATGCCAGATTGCTGTGAAAAACCGAGTGCCTGTGCTCTTCCAGAGTCCGGTACGGGTATCACTATATCGGCTTCCACTGGATATTCCTTTGCCAATCTTCGACCCATCTGGATCCTGGCGCTGAAAACTTCGCTCCCATCTATCACGCTGTCAGGCCTGGCGAAGTAAACGTACTCGAACATACAGTGTGCAGTGTTTGGCGTACTGGCTATGAAAACAGTTTTGTATCCCGAAGGGGTTATCTCTATCAGCTCACCGGGTTTTACATCCCTTATGACACTGCCACCAAGAACGTCCATAACACAGCTTTCAGATGCGATGATGTATGAATCGCCAACCTGCCCAAGAATCAGGGGTCTGATCCCCATTGGATCTCTCAGTGCATAAAGAGTTCCGTTTATCATAAGTGCACAGGCATAAGCACCCCGCAACCGGCTGACTGCATTCCTCAGGCCGGCATTTATTCCGAGTTCAATTATGTTCTTCGAAATTTCCATTAGCATTACTTCGGTGTCGGAAGACGTGATGAAACCTGAACCACGCTTTTTCATCTCCTCACGGAGCTGCGTTGCATTCGTGATCTCGCCATTATGTGAAATGGCTATGTAACCGATAGAATTTGATATTGTTATTGGGCCAGCATTCTCAAGGTTCTTCGACCCATGCGTGGAATAACGTGTATGAGCTACACCTATATTTCCGGCAAGGGACTCATTAAGACCCGGGTCGCTTTCCTTAAAAACCTCCGATACCAGTCCCATTCCCTTTTTAATCCTTATCATGGAGCCGTCAAACGTGGCTATGCCAGCGCTCTCCTGCCCTCTATGCTGGAGCGACTTTAACCCTGTAAGAAGAAAAGGGAAGGCGTTCCTGTTGCCGGCGTAACCTACGACGGCGCAGTCCTCATCTGGCTTTTGCCCAGTGATAGGACCTGAGACTGGGGGATGGGAAACCACAGTGGGAGCACCTCTTCTCCCTGATATGGTAAGAATGCTGACCACACCTTCTGCACCTAATATGAACTTTTTTATTGTTCATCTTCCCCATTGAGGGGGTTCCTCTGCTCACTGTAACACCTCCGAGGACGGAGAAACGTAAACTACGTTGTCACCGCGCACTAGTATAGTATCAAAAACTCCCTTGTTTTCACCATTTATTGTTTCTGCCGCGTTCTTGAGAACAAGGTTCATATAAACATCATATCCATCAAGAATGCCCGAGTAACTCCGATTTCCCCTGACATCCACCATAATTGGCTTAGTGATTGTTTTACGCAATACTTCCAATGGCTTCAAGGGCTGCTGAACCTGCTTAACCATGCGCTTCGGCGGTTTATTGTTAGACAATATTTAACCTTATTCCGCTTTTGTTAAAGGCTTGAGATGGCATTTAGGACGAATAAAAATTAATCTAGGCCTTGGTTTAAAACACACGCCGAATTGATATTTAAATGAGAGATATCTTTTTATTTATCGACTTCGTATCTGTTAGATATGCGTTCGAGAAGAGAGCTAACCAATAAGGTTTTAGTTGTTGTATTTTCGGCGGTCATTGTCGCAACGGGATTCGTCGC
>JAKATM010000130.1 GCA_021818765.1 Thermoplasmata archaeon
CGATCTGCGGCAATAGCAACTGATCCTGCAACTTCTTCTGGAATGCCGGGTGAAGATGGTTCTCCATGCGTCAGAGCTCCACTTCCTGCCTTGATAAGTGCATAGTCATGTGAACCATGAAAACAGCCTTCTGCCTTTATGATAATATTCTTCTTGGTGTATGATCTTGCAAGTCTGATCGCATGCATTGTTGCCTCTGTTCCAGATGAAGTGAACCTCATCTTCTGCATCGCAGGAATAGCCTCCTTTATTGATGACCCAAGATCAACCTCAAATTCCGTTGGGGCTCCAAAATTAACTCCAATCTCGCTGGCCTTCGAAAGTGCTCTCTTCATTGACGGGTGTGCATGCCCCAGAATTAGAGGCCCGTAAGCGAGGCAATAATCTGTATAGCTGCTGCCATCGACGTCGTAAATCGATGCCCCCTTGCCGCTGGCAATATATCTTGGATATGGCTCATATGACCTGACAGGCGAATTTACCCCTCCAGGGAACAACTCTTTGGCTTTTGAGAATTGAAAAGAAGATTGTGTCATAGCTGGAAATAACACATTAAGATTAAACGTTGCCACTCGGTCTAAAGTTAGTTAACCTCTCATATGTCTGGCATCCCCTCCATCCTGAAGGATTTGTGGTTCCTGAGTCATAGAATGACGACTCGTAACCGCCGCTTGAGAATTCCGCCCTTCCCCATTCAATCTTGTATCTGAGCATGTTTTTGAATTAATGCACTCCTTGATCCACTATTCTCTTTCAAAGATTGTGGTTACTCTGCATTTTTTGATCTCGTAACCATAAAGTCCCCTCTTCAGGTGCTCTGTTCAGGAAATTTCAGGATTCCGTGCGTTCTGTGTGTCTGGGAATGCGATCTCCTGAATGATTTTGCTTACTGGAAGCATGTACTTTAGTTTCTCAATGGGCTTAACATGGCGTTGGATCTTGTATTCGATACTGGGAGCAAACCATTCTTCAAGGTAGTTCTTCCAGATCGTGTTGACGTATAGCACTGATATGTGCTGCATCCTTGCCGTCCCACAGGAGGAGATGTCTCTCCTATTCTGTTCTATGATCCGTCGGGATTTCTTCTGATTCAGAGTCAATTCTCAGGATCGGTGGAGATAAAGCTAATCCCGATATAAATGGAAAACCTTCCTGGGAAAATACAGCTAATTCAGCCTTCCTCACAGACTGGGTACCTTGGTAGGGAAGTTCAATGAGTAATTATGAAGTTTTGCAACAGTAACCATTATTGCCTCGGGGGGCAATTTATTAGCGCTGAAAAAGCGTGCCTGAGGAATTGAATTCCTCAGTTTGTGGCTTTTGTACCCTTAATCTTAATTTTTTCCTTTGCCGACTTGCCTAAGGTATAGGTGATTAGTATTATTGCTATTATCAACAGTGCCAGTCCAATGGCCTCCACTAGCCAGAAGAGCGTAATAACGTATTCCATGACACCGAATGCCGCAATTATGGTTCCTGCTATTATAAAGTACGTAATCACCTTCTTCTCCGTGTTATATTCCCTGACATAGTGCATGAACAGGAGGATTATTCCTGCCAATAATGGCATTAGGAAAAATGCAAACAGGAGATGGCCGTCTGTGAATGCCATATCGTACTGGTAGCCGGCCCCGCCGCTTGGGGGAACTCCAGGTGCTCCAAAACCATAATAGGTCTCGTTAAATTCCATCGCATACCCTATACCAACCATAACCGCCATCGTCGCGACCCAAGTCAGCAATTCAGAGATCTGAACCATACGATCCGCAGGATTCTTGGATAAGATATAATAAAGTCCGATAATCGAGACAAGGGCGCCTATTCCTACTATTCCCGTCTGACTGTCATCCAGCGCAAGTCCATTCATACCCCCGGTACCGGATGTGAATATAGCCGGTATCACATAAGTTCCAAATGATGAGATAAAGTAAAGATAGCTCATTGAAATTGTTCCTAACACCGCGACAACCAATCCTGCATTCACGATGTTCCTTTTCACTGGAGAGAGTCTTTCATATCCAAAACTTACCGCTGCAAGACCAACGATTCCACCCATGACCGCAGGAAGCATCTGGTGCGAGTGCGAAGTTATAAGATTTCCAAGAAAAGTCTGTAGCCCGCCCCATGCGTTAACATCGTTACTAAGGGCTGGTAAGGAAGCGTATCCGAACAGATTGCCATATTCATATATCATTCCCATTACAGCCGCGATTCCAGCAGAAACAGTTGTGATCACTATGAGCGAATATGCTCCCCATATGTTCTTGAATTTAAGTCTGTCCTTGAAAGGAAGAATCAGCAGATAAACGAAGAACATGAGCGCAATAATAAGCATCCAAACATCTCTCAATGCCTGTAACACGTAATCCGCTGTCTGCGTGCTTGCAGGATAAAAGAAAACAGTTCCCAAAACTGTGAGGAGCAGGATAGGGTAAGTGGTAAGGTTAACTGCTTTTCTTTCCAGTGCGCCTAAACCTAGAAGCTCTGATGCATACAGAATAAGCAAAAACGCAAACGGTATCATAATGGTATGGTAAAAATTAACCATGTCAAGGCTGAAATCACCCAAACTGAACCAACTTACTCCTGGAAGGATAGGCCCAATCACGAGGAAAATGCTTATAAACACAAGGACTGCAATGATGTTATATTTCGGAGTTAGCAGGATCCCCATCCACTTCGAGTTCGAAATTTTTTCCAACACCATTTAACCACATTCTTTTATACAAAGTTTTTATTAAAAAGTGAGTCCTTATATAATAGCACCGATAATTATTTATAATTAAATTATGACTTCATTGTGGTGAACTATATTTGGTTCGTTACATGCGGAAATTGATACCGCTTTACTTCAATTACACTAAACCAAAAGTATGGTCACTACTCGTGTTTGTGGGTGCTGTTGGTGCTGTTCTTGCAATTCACCAGCATTCTCTTTTGGACTGGTTTCCTGTCATCTTAACTGTGATTTCACTTTCCGCGGGAGCTGCGGGATCTGAAGCAGTCACCAACTTCATAGACCGTGATATAGATGCCAAAATGACCCGAACCCGAAATAGGCCTCTTGTAACCGGCAATATTTCTCCTGAAAGTGGACTTATCTTTGGCTTATTTCTGATCGTGCTGTCCGTACTTCTTCTCATGGTCTATGGGAAATTTCTGGCAGCATCGTTTATTTCTTTGGGAATTACAGACAACGTCGTTGTTTATAGCCTATTGCTTAAGAGAAGGACCCCATGGAGCGTGATACTCGGTGGTTTCTCTGGCGGATTTCCTGTGCTTGTTGGATGGTACACTGTCACTTCTTCTTTTTCCATCCTTCCTTGGTTTCTTTTTGCCCTTGTTGTAGTATGGATCCCGGTGCATATATGGAGCCTCGCCTACCGCTATAGGAATGATTACGAGAAAGCAGGTATACCAATGCTGCCAGTAATATATTCGGAGAAAATTTCTTCAGCTTGTATTTCGTTTTCTGCGATTCTTCTGGTTGTATTTTCAATAATTCCTTATTTTCTTGGGGAAAATTCGACAGTCTATATTTTCGTCGTTGCGGTTTTATCAGCTCCCTTGCTAATCTTTGCTGCATTGTTCATGAAGGAGCACAACCTGAAGAGTTCCTTCAACCTCTTCAAGTACTCCAGTCCTTACCTTGCCATAGTATTCGCCCTCTTCTTGATTTTGAAATTTGTTTAGACCGCTTTTCCATATTTTCTATCAAACCTAAATCCATGACATGCAATAATCAACATCAAATTTTTTTGAACGTTGCTATTAAGCATGGCACTCTGGTCTGTGCACTATACGGACTTGTGAAGCATTAGTTCCCTCTGGGATGGAAAAGACTAAACTTATTCTTGAAGAATATATTGAATGCTATAAGGGAGCGGACCCGGATTAAATGGATCACATTCTGTTGTTGAGCTAACAAAGGACAGAGATATCTCCTTGAAAAGATCTACATTGAATTGTATTGTTACAAAAGGTGCAAGGATAGGGCCGCGAGATCGTTGCAGGTTATCGATTATGTCCCGGTCCATTGGTGTCTCGGCAAGAAGTATAACCATTCCATTAAAAGAGTGTAGTTATAATATAATGGTCCCACGGTCTTGAGTGAGAAGCGGATTTCATTGTCTTGCCACAATCAGGAACAGGTAAGCTGTCAACCATCCTATTATAGCGGGTGCAATTTTTGATCATGTGATCCCCTAATTGCGAGTTCC
>JAKATM010000131.1 GCA_021818765.1 Thermoplasmata archaeon
GTCATACTGTTCCTTCACTATCATCGAGAATGCGAAGTCAGCAGCCTCGACAAATTCTATCCCTCTGGATGCGGCAATCTGCATGTATGCACTTTTCCTTGCCCTATCAAGGCTGTTCAGGCTCTTCGTTCCAACCGTAAGCTTTCTTGTTCCTGCCATTGAAAGAAAAGCGTCATGGTGGGCATAGATATTGCTCTCAACAAGATCTGCACCTTCTGGTACCTCAGGATACGTAACTGGTGGAAGACAGTATATTCCTTTTCCCGTGTACCTTGAATCGAGTTCCACATCGACCCCAATTTTATTCAGGGCGCTTTTATAGTAAGATACCAGCGGCAAAAATGCCTTTTTCTTGTACTCATCGCTTATCCTGTTTAACTGCCCTCCTAATAATTCACTGGCTTCGTATAGCGTTACAGACAGTCCTGATTTTGCTGCAAAGAGGGCTGCCTCCAGCCCCTGTATGCCGCCGCCGACGATTGTGATTTCACCTGAATATCTATCAATATGGCTGTTCTCATAACCAACTGAAGGGTTTACTGTGCATCGCACCTCCCCATAGGCGAGATCCCTGCAACCCTGGTTGCATCTAATGCAGGGACGCAAAAGTGTTGGAGATGTTATAATCTTACTGGCGAAAGCCGTATCTGCAAGCATTCCTCTTGCGATGGATACAAAGTCGCAGACTTCGAGCGCTTTCTCAATGGATTCAGCATTAAGGAAGGATCCGACAATTATTGAAGTTACCCTTGGCCTCCTGTGAAGTCTTGCCAGGATATGCGCTTCCTGAGTGTAGAAGGAGGCAGATGAACCAGGGGGATTGAAATTTCCTGCCGAGAAGTGCACGTAGTCCACTCCTTGAAGAGATTCTGCAACCTTAAGGCCGTATGAAGGATCGAACCCGTTTGGATCGTCCTCATACAGGCTAAGTCGTATGCCAACCGGAATGTCTCTATTTCCCTTCACAGCGTCAATAACCATCTGTGGGACAACAAGCCGCTTCTCAAATGAGCCACCATATCTATCCTGCCTGACGTTCAGGATTGGAGATATGAACTCATGAATGAGATAACCATGGGCACCATGTATCTCTATGCCGTCAAACTTGGCATTGCTGGCAATTGAGGCTGATTTTTCAAAATCTTTTATGACTTCCTCTATGTCGCTTTCCGACATCTCTGCCGGGATCCTGCCCATATAGTCCACGGGAGAGGGTGCCCTTGGTTTTTGCCTGTTTTCTTCCTGGAGTGCCTTGCCCCCGGCATGAACGATCTGCAAGAACACCTTAGAGCCGTACTTGTGCATGCTTTCCGGTATACGCCTGAGCTTTGGAACCTGTGTGGAACTGAAGGCGCCAAGTTCGTTTCTCGACCCCCTTGAGTTCCTGTCGTTCACGTATGTATACTCTGTAATGATAAGACCTGCTCCGCCCTTTGCCCTCTCCTCCAGGTAGCGTAGGTGAGTTTCATTTGTAGTTCCGTCTGGATTTGCAAGATTTGATATCATTGGAGCCATCGCAATTCTGTTTTTAATCTCGAGATTGCCGATGTGGCCGACCTGGTCCGAACGCATTCTGCACGATGGCGAAATTGTAGATAAATGTAAGCTAATCAGGCATTTTCCTTAAGCATTACATATGCTTCCCCGTCAGGGTCCTCTTCTATCTTTATAATGCCCTTCTTGGCCATCGCTTCTATTGTTGCCTTTAGTGCCTTTTTCCTTATCTTCCATTTTGTCGATTTTCTTCTTATCTCCCTCATTGAATGATTGGCATAACCGAGCACCAGCTCCTCTATTTTAGTAGGATCACTTGTCTGACCCACCGTTTTCAATGCAAGAATAACCAGGACTGCTCCCAAAGCTGCTAACAGAGGATACCAGCCTATGGAAAATACAGTTTTCTCCAATGTTATATTGTGGCCGTTGTAACTTATAATCGCTGTAACAGTCGAATAGCCGAACGGCAAGAAGTAATCGACGAGAATGGACCCGTTAGATAAAGCCGAGTTTGTTCTTATGATGATCGAAGCATTTGCAGTATTCTGCCCCTTAAGAACCAGCTGAAAATAACCAAACCCGAAAATAGAAAAGACATTTAGACTTGAGGAGGTGATATTTATCAAATTCGTAATTTGGAACCCGGTTTCTGCAGCAGCTGAGTTTCCGCAAGCATCAATGGCATACAAGGAGACGTTTGTTTTGGTGTTTTCATTGATCTCAAGATAAAAGCGTCCGCTCTTCATTGAAGCGTTCAAAGGAATGGTATAATTCAGGTAGTGCAGCAGAAGAGTCCTCAGTGGAACTGCATCATCTATACTGTATTGGATGTAATGGCTGTTCGCGCCTTCCTGCGATATATTGATTGCGGGTGAGGCTGTCTGATAGCTTATGGTCTCGTCAAGAGTCGTATGATCAGACCACCCGTTTACCTCGTAGACGGAAAGAGAATAGTTCCCGGTTCCATTAAGCAGGGTAAATATCCCTCCAGTAGATTGCTCGACCTCCTGTCCGCTAAAATAGAGAGTGTAAAGATAGTTGATGCCTGAAAGTTCCCCCTTTCCGATATCTATAATGGATGAATTTGTGTAAATATGGGAGCCTGAAGGGTAAAGCGCTTGAGGATCTGTATTATTTACACTTAAGGTAATTGTGGCATTGCTGGTGAGACCGCTCGGCCCTTTTGCGTTGATGTGTATTTCATACATGCCGTTCGCAGAAAATAACTGTGCGTTAGTTGCAGCGCTGAATGTCAGGTGATCTTCTCCTGATGCCGAAAATATCGTGTCACCGTTTTCTGACGTCACATATAAGGATATATAAGCGCTTGAATTTGACTTTGCCTTGATGAAAAAGGTATTGTTTGAGGAGTTGCCGAAGAAAGAGTAATAACCTGATGAATTTCCTGAAAGTATCAGCGAAGGACTGTATGCTACAACATTTATCATGCGTTCTGCAAGCAGCAGGGATTCGCCGTCAAGTTGAACTGCCGTCAGGGTAATCGTCAGATTGCCATTGACCAGGCTTATGTTCGCTGAGGTGGACTGTGTGCTTACGTTTTCCGAGATGCCCATCCCGACAATTCTGATTATGTATTCCTGGACATATGAGGCAGTTGACCAGGAAAGCAGATAGTGTGTCGAGTTGAGATATGTGCCGTTTTGGAGATTTACAGCGAAACCAGAAGTGCTGTTAGAGATCACGTTCACGTTGAGGCGATAGATGTGGCTGATGCCAAGATCGTCAACAAGATCAAACCTGATTTCCTGTGCTCCTGTAAGGTTGGCGAACGACACCTGGATAGTCTGGTTCCCAGGCAACAGGCTGATGTTGCTTCCGGCATATGAAATGCTGATATGGGCGATCTGAACCCAGAAAGTGTAGTTGAGCCGGAGCTTAAAATTCTGAGGCACATATGAGTTGTTTGCAATGCTAAGTGAAAGAACTGGATTTCCGTTGTCCACATCCATGGTTAAAGTGTAGGATGCGGTATATCCCTGGATATTGCTTATGTTAAGATAGGCGTTATAAGAACCGTCTTCAATTCCAGTTGTGTTGAAAGTAAAGTATGAATTTTCAGATTTCATGGTAGTATTGCCGAATGAAAGTAGTGCATAAAACTGGCTAGTTGATTGAATGTTGAAATCGATGCTTGCTTGTTCCCTTACTACGTAGGTGGAGTTGACATCTGCAGTTGGTCTTCCTCCTGTCACGAGCAGATGGGAACTATTGTAATAGACAATCATTGATGACAACGACAGAAGAATGATTCCAAACGATGAGAATGCCACTGGTAGATACCCACTTGCATTTACCCCCTGAAATGGATATATTGTCTGCCCGGTTTTGAGGAAGAGGTTGCCATCCACGTCGAGGGAAAACGCGTTCGCCGAAATGCCACCTACCGCCGTACCTTTGTCGGCTCCTATATCGAGCCCGAAATTGCCAGCCGGCGAGAGATACAATACCGTTGTATTATTGCCATATTGGAGAATGGATGAAATGTTATACACATTGCTGAAAGTCTTTGCTGAACGATATCCCGAAGGGATGCTGCTCAGGTAAGTTTCGGAATTCAAGGCGAAAGTTGAATTCTGGGCATTGATTGACGTTCTGACGATTGTATTGTTCAGGAGCCAAACGGCGCTTAAGTTCAAACCATTGATGCTGGCATATAGGAGAAGAGAGTGCTGGAGCTTTGCTATCAT
>JAKATM010000016.1 GCA_021818765.1 Thermoplasmata archaeon
CAACATTTACAGTTGAATATTCCGGATCCTGTATAACGCCTGAATAATGGAGTTCAAACGCCCTGAGCGACATTATACTATTGGTTAAATTGTGCAGCGAAATGCCCGTGAATCTAGCTGCCGGAATAACTGTTAGGTTATCTGCCGGTCTAATTATTTCCACTCCAAGGGACGGCGCCGAAGAACCAGCATAAGACTGCATTATTGGATAGGTGCCTTGCGTAGCGTCGTTAATCTCCGTCGATACATAACTGCCATTATATGATAAGTAAAGCCTGTATTCAAGGCTGCTTTTCAACGAACTTATTTGTGAGTTGACAGAAAAAGCATATGAATTGTCTACTTCAGAGAATCTGCTGTAAACACCCGATGCGTTCAAAGCTATGCCAAACTTTACATACGAAGAATTAGAATAATACATTGAAAGATAGTAAAAGACGGTTCCATTCAATGCGAGACGATTCTGAGAAACATTCGAGATTGAAAGTGTCCCGTTCAACGAATAAAAGGAATAGCTTGATCTAAAGGATGCCATAACGCCATAGCTAGATGTAATCTCGCTCACAGCAGGAATGAGCCCGCTTACTATTGGTGAGCCTAAACCAGTAACAGGGTTCCATCCAGTGCTGGCCTGGTAGTATCCATTACTGCCACTAGTAACAGCATTAAATGCAGTTCGGTAGAGCGGGGATCTGTAAATCTGATAAAGAAGCGGATTCAGGTATCCAACAGAATAGCCAAGATTCTGATCAATTCTGCTCACGATTCCAGCCCAAATCGGTGTCGCAAGGCTCGTGCCACCTGCAACATACGACTTGCCGCCGGCAATCAGGAGGACCCCAGTTTCCTTGTTAGCGTCGGCTGCTACGTCTGGAACTCCTCTTGCAGTCGCATTTATGCTGGCATTTGACTGCCAGTACGGTTCGCTAAAATATCGGCTGTAACCACCGCCACTGCCGTATGAAGTGCCGCTCTGGTTACCTCCCCATGCCGTCTCAACGTATTTGCCCTGGTTGTAATCAAGCGATGTTCCTCCAACCCCGAGAACATAGGGGTCGCTTGCCGGAAAGTTCACATTCAGTATCTTGGTACCATCATAGGCACCCAAATCACCGCTTGCAGCAAGTATAGTGATCCCTTCCTGTGCCGCAAGCAAAAACATCGCATTTTCAGATGCTATCGCACTCGATCCGACGCTAGATTCCGCCTCCCCCCAACTAAGCGATATAATGTTTGATATGTGCTTTGATATGACGTAACTTAATGCATCTGTTAGAGAGGACTGTGCATCCTGTGATATTACAAGTACTATCTTAGCTCCAGGGGCCGAAACATGCGCCCACTCGACGTCAAGGGCAGTTTCAATTGCCCAGCTCTGGTTATATGCATTTGGCGTATTATTCATGTATATTGTCTGCAGGTTTACTGGAGGCAGACCTGTCACATTATCAAAGGCAGATATATCATACCTCAGCAGAGGGTCCCCGTATGCATCTACAATCGCAATTGTCGTGCCATTTCCAGTTATCCCGGCAGAATTAGAAGAGTTGAATGAATACGCTTCGTATATATTCTGTGGCGTGTAATAACCTGAAGAGCTCTGGGCGGGCGTGAAACTAAGACACGGTAAATATAATGCGGTGGAGTTGAGATATGAGAGGGAGCCGGTTAAACCTGATACCTGTGCAATATCTCTTGACATGGTTAAATTGTATTGCGATGGATATGAAATCTCTTCAATATATCCGAAGGACGATGTTGTCTTTATTATGCCTCCAGATAGTTCCTCTAAAAGGGGAAACGATTCTCCCGGTTCAGTTGAGAATAACTGCAAAGTGGTGAAATTCTCTTTCAAAACGCCTGATCCCTCCACCTGCAGTTGGGGCGATTGAGCTGAATGCATCCCTGATGACGTTACGACAGCCAGTCCCGGCGCTATGAGAGCGATCATGATCAGGGCAGGTATGATTTTATTCACTTCAATCTGAATACAAATCTAATTAATATCATTAATCGATGTTCCGAGGACAATGGATTCCGAAACAAGGATGAAGGAGTTATTTCGTGATTATTATGGCAGCTTAAGATACGAGATACCTGATCTCCTTGGGTCGAGGGAGATCGGTTTCATTCCTTTCAGCGGCACTATGATCAGGCACAGGTCCCTCCGTGGGAGAGAGGAACTGAGCAAATTTCTCTCAAATATTGTGCCCAGGCACATGTATTACAGCCTGGCTTATTACGACCACCCCACAAAACGTTCAATGCAGGAAAAAGGATGGAAGGGTGCTGAACTTATCTTCGATCTTGATGCAGATCATTTAGAGGGTGCATCCACCATGACGTATGAGCAAATACTTGATGAGGTCAAGAAACACACACTCCGTCTTATTTTTACCTTCTTGACAGGTATGCTTGGTATAAGTGAGGATTCAATAAAGCTGTACTTCTCCGGTGGAAGAGGTTACCATGTACATGTGCAGGATGATGGGATTTACCCGTTGGACTCAAACTCCAGGAGGGAGATATCCAATCTTGTGCGTGGAGAAGGTATATCTCTGACTTCTATACGAAATGTTCATGATACACTGAAGCGTGATCCATCAGGATGGTTCAGCATTATTGACGAGGATGTCACAAATCTTTACGAAGGTATAAGAAAGAACTCGCCAAAAAGCATTGACCTCCTTAACAGCATACTAAAAAAAGAGGATCAGGTAAAGAAATACCTCATAAGTCTTGACAAGTTTGTCGAGATGGAAGGAAATACTGCGAGGAAGATTGACGTCTTTCCATCACGTGGAATCAGAAAATATTCATTGATGGGACCGAGGGACTTGGAGGTTTGCGAAGCGATTGCGAAGGCAACTATCGACAGGACTAAATGTGAGATAGATGAACCAGTGACGACGGATATTCACAGGCTCATCAGGTTTCCAGGCAGCCTCCACGGAAAAACTGGTTTAGCAGTTACCAGGATCGCATTGCAGGACCTGGAGAAGTTTAACCCATTGGATTCGGCCATACCGGAGATTTTTCAGGGAAAGAACGATACTGTCAGGATCAACAGACCATTGACAATAACCATGAAAGGAGAAAAATTCTCTCTCTCAGGAGAGGTTGAAGTACCGAGATATGTTGCGCTATTCGCAGTCGCAAGCAGAGCCGGGGAATTCATATAAATTTGATTTATTATTCTTTAATAATAATATAAAATTAGAAAAGAGTAAAATATCGGATTAAAATTACAGTATGATAACTATGGATTTGAAAAAAAGCAAAACATTTGAGAACTTGAAAACAGGATTTGCCGGAGAAAGCCAGGCCAACAGAAGATACCTTTATTTTGCACTTACGGCCGATGAGGAAGGATATCAGGAAGTAGCGTCTGTTTTCAGGTCTACGGCGGACGGTGAAACCTCTCATGCCTTTGGGCACATGAAATATCTTAAGCAGGTTGGAGACCCCGTTACAGGTGAACCGATAGGTACAACTTCACAGAATCTGAAATCCGCCATTGCAGGCGAAACATACGAATTCACCCAGATGTATCCGGGATTCGCCAAGACGGCAAGAGAAGAGGGGTTCGAGGAAATCGCCCATTGGTTCGAGGTTCTTTCAAAAGCCGAGAAATCGCACGCAGCGAAATACGAGAAGACGCTTGCATCACTGAACTCGCAGTGACCAAACTTATGTATAAAATAAAGCCTGAAGATCTTCACACTCCGGATGAGTATGAGCCCATAAGGGACGAAGAGTACAGAGATGTGATATCACTGGAGCGGGGCAGACGCCTCGTTACCAAAACATTTAGTTTTCTTTTTGAACACCCTAAAATTGTGGTCAACCAGATAAACGAGATGATCTATCTGGAAAAGATATATGATCAGGCTGAGGTCAGGGATCTTATAAGCATTTACAGTGAAATTCTACCCGGGAAGAATGAGTTCAGCGTTACAATGTTCATAGAATTTCCAGATGAAAAAACTATGATAAGCAGCATGCCTAAACTAGCGGGGATTGAGAAGATGGTCTATCTTACGTTTGACGATCACTCGATAAAGGCAATACCCGAGGAAGGAAGATCAACAGATACGCTTGAATCTACCCTGCAATACCTGAAATTCAGATTTTCTGAAGCGGAAAAGCAATTGTTCCTTAAATGCCGGAATGCCTTTATCGAAACCAGGCATCCAATTTATTCTGAAAGTGCGAGAATAAATGAGGAACTTCTCAAGGAACTAAAATCAGAGATTAACCAGTGATGCGATTATCCTAAAGAAAAACAATTAATCACATTTACCATATAGTTTAGTATGGTTAAAGATGACAAGGCTGCCTTAGAAGAGGACGTCCTATCGTACGTCAGGGATTTTGCCAAAAAAGAGGTAGGGCCACTCGCTAGGAAAATAGACGAGGAGGAAGAAGTTCCCAGGTCTCTTATCGAGAAAATGGTCAAGATGGGTCTCTTTTCTTCTTATATTCCAGAGAAATATGGAGGAAATTCACTAAGCTTCACTTTTCTGGTAAGGGCCATCGAAGAAATATCGAAGGCATGTCCAAGCACTGCACTGGTCCTCGATGGTGCCCTGACGCTATTTGCTGAGCCCCTTCTGATGTTCGGGAGCGAATCGCTGAAAAAGAAATATTTAACCAGGGTTGCGGAAGGAAGTGTTGGCGGCCTTGCTATAACAGAGCCTGGTGCTGGCAGTGATGCAGCATCCATTTCTACAAGAGCAGTAAAGAAAGGATCTGATTACATTGTAAATGGTTCCAAAATATTCGTATCAAACGGAAGAATTGCCGATTTCTTTGTTTTTGATGCTGTTACCGAGCCATCAAGAGGTCACAGGGGAATTACGACTTTTGTTGCTGAGTCAAATTATCCCGGAATCAGGGTAAGCAGGGATATCCACAAGATGGGAATCCGTGGCTCAAGCACCGTAGAGATCGTATTTGAGGATGCAGTCATTCCAGCGGAAAATATCGTTGGTACAGAAAATGATGGATTCAAGGTTGTCATGGATACACTAGACGCTGGAAGAATAGGTATTGCTGCACAGGCAGTTGGTATTGCACAAGGTGCCCTAGACGAAGCAATGGCATACATAAAGCAGAGGAAACAGTTTGGAAAGGCAATTGCAGACTTCGAAGGAATACAGTTCATGCTGGCAGAGATGGGCACAGAGCTTGAAGCTTCGAGGCTCCTGACTTACAATGCTGCTAAGAAATGGGAAAAACATGAACCTTGCATAATGGAATCATCTATGGCAAAGCTTCATGCATCTGATACCGCGATGCGCATAACGACGGATTGTGTACAGCTTTTTGGAGGGTACGGATATACAACAGACTTTGATGCGGAACGCCATATGCGTGATGCCAAAATAACCCAGATTTACGAGGGAACAAACCAGATACAGAGAATCATAATTGCAAGGGAAATGCTCAAGGGCTCCAGATGATTTTTGTCGGTTGTTCTGGGTGGTCATACAGGGACTGGGAAGGTAGTTTTTATCCCGCGTCCAGTAAGGATAAATTAGCCTATTATGCAAGCAGGTTTCACTCGGTAGAGATAAACAGCACTTTCTACATGATACCAGCAGAAAGGATGGTCTCGTCCTGGGTTCAGAAAGCAAAGGGCTTTGAGGGATTCAGGTTCTCCGTGAAGCTTCCAAGGGATCTCTCACACGACCTGTTGCTGCGGAATGCAGAGGCTGCTGGCCACTTTGCGCAGTCATTTGAAGCATCCGTTCTTGAAATAATTCATAAAAGCGGGTTTCTCGGTTCAGTCCTGCTTCAACTTCCACCATTCTTTGGTGCAAGGCACATAGAGAATCTGCTCAAGCTGCTATCTATGATTGACACATCCAAGTACATGTACGCAGTGGAGGTCAGGAACATGGCCCTTTACAGCAACGCTGACCTGGCAGGCAGTTTGTCGGAAAAGAACGTGACAATGGTTGATGTTGACAGCCCGGAGAAAACCTTGGATTCTGTTTCATCTAAAACCGGGGTGGCCTACATCAGGCTCCATGGACACAACTCAGCGGAGTGGGCCAATCCTGACAGCTATGGAATGGACCGCTATCTTTATAGTTATAGCGGAGCAGAGCTCAGTGCGATAGCAGGCAAGATTCTTGATGCCGCATCAAGATATATTGATCTTTACGTTTACTTCAACAACCATCCGCAGGGAAACGGGCCCATGAATGCCTCCGCACTCGCTGACATGCTTGGAATGCCTGGTGCAGGCAGAAGCCGGACCCTCTCCGAATATTAAATGCTTGAGTATTGTGGTGAACTAAGCTTTTATTGGCCGAAGATATGTGCCTCAGGCAATGCATTGTTTCACATACGGCAAATGTTGTCCCAGGTGTTAAGATGACAGTTAAGGAATTCGCAGAATTCGGATCCAGGCTGAAGATTGAACATGGAGGACAGATTCTCGACGTCACCTTCATCAAGAGTGATGGAAATGAGCTAGTTTTCAAGCTTTCTAGCGGATACAATGTGAGGTTTTCCTTAAATACGGTGAAGCTTATTGAATCATTAGAGGAGAGCCATGGCAGCAAGAAGCATTCGACGGAATTGGCAACGATTGGCAATGGACCCAGAAAGATAAGCCTCCTCTCTACTGGCGGAACTATTTCCAGCAAGGTAGACTATGCTACCGGTGCTGTCAAACCAACAGAGGATGTCAGTTTCATTCTTGATTCAATCAGGGACATAAAAGATAAGATCACACTAAAAGCAAAGATTATTGACAGCATATTGAGCGAGAATATGCAGCCTGATAACTGGATCAGGACCGGCAGGCTTGTAAATAAGGCTCTCGATGAGGACGACGCTGTCGTTCTGCTGCATGGCACGGATACAATGTCCTACACAGCATCCGCGCTTGCCTTCATGTTTGAACGGCAGAGAGGCCCCATAATCCTGACGGGATCGCAGAGAAGCTCCGACAGGCCCAGCAGTGATGCATTTGAGAACATTGAGTCTTCAGTGCGGTTCTCAATGGAGAAATTCGGCGAGGTCGGCATATGCATGCACTCTTCGATATCTGATGGAGAATCGTCTCTAATCAGGGGGGTCAGGGCACGCAAGATGCATACTACGCGCAGGGATGCATTCAGGGCAATCGAGGCAGGTCAACTTGGAACGATAAGGGACAAGAAAGTGACGCTGAACAGGGAGATCAAGCATCCGGATGCAGAAAACGTGTTTTCAGATAAGCTCGACCAGGCTGCCGGCATATACTACTTTAGCCCTCTTTCCAACCAGGATGATCTGGAATCATTTTCCAGAAGGAAAAAAGCGGTGGTCATCATGGCGACCGGACTCGGTCATGTCGCTGAACGCCTTCTTCCGAAAATCCGGGAGCTGACCGATGGAGGTACACATTTTGTCATTACGTCACAATGCCTCTTCGGAAGGGTCGATCTCGAAGTATATGCCAGCGGAAGGAAGCTCCTTGCTGCGGGCGCAGTTCCGCTTGAAAACATGCTTCCCGAAACTGCACTTGCTAAATCCATGTACGTGCTGGCACATTATCCAGATGAATTCGAGAAATGGATGACAAAGAACCTGCGAGGGGAGATTTCTGAAAGATCCCTCTTGGGCGGTGAAATGTAATGCAGAATCACCTGAAAATCGGTCTCGAAGTGCATGTGCAGTTAAATACAGGAAAACTTTTCTGCAGGTGCCCAGTCGAATGGAGCGAAGAAGGATCATTTGAACTGCACAGAAAACTCAGACCTGCAAGCGGTGAATCTGGCGCTGTAGACCGGGCTGCAAGATATGAGGAGGAGAGAGATCGTTCTTTCGTTTATCTGTGCCCTGAAAATACTTGTCTAGTGGAATACGACGAGGAGCCTCCTCGGCCTATAAATTCTGATGCATTGCTCACTGCACTCAAGGTTGCCTCATCGTTGAAATGCTCCATACTTCCGGTTATAGAATGCATGAGAAAAATTGTAATCGATGGTTCAAATACATCCGGGTTCCAGCGAACCTCTCTTGTTGCAGTCAACGGAAGCATCGAGACATCGAAAGGCAAAGTAAGAATAAATTCAGTTTGCCTTGAAGAGGATTCTGCCAGGAAGATCACTGACTCCGGTGATTCTGTCCGCTATTCCCTCGGACGGCTTGGAATTCCTCTTATTGAGATTACGACCGAACCGGATATAGTCGATGTGGATCATGCAATAGAGGTAGCCAGAAAAATCGGCCTTACGGCAATGACGACCGGTATGGCAAGGCGTGACTCAGATTCAATCCGGCAGGATGTCAACATGTCCATGGGACACGGAAGAGTTGAGATAAAGGGGATTTCCAGAATTTCACAGATAAAGGAGGCTATTGAAAGCGAAATAGACCGCCAGCTAATGCTTGAAAAGGTAGCATCCACGATTCATGAACGCGGAGGCTATCATGGAGCATTGCATTTCTTGGATATAAGCAGCGACCTGCAGTCATCAGGCAGTTCATTAATCAGTAAGGGACTAAAGGAGGGAAAGCATGTATATCTGGCAAAACTGGATAAAATGTCTGGAGTCTTGAAGTCAGATGACATGCGTTTAGGAAGGGAGATAGCAGACCTTACAAAGGTCTTCGCAGTCCAGGGTATATTGCATTCGGATGAGCTCCCCGGTTACGGCCTGACATCCGATGATGTTAAAATCTTATCGAAAAAGGCAGGATGCAGTGAGCTGGATGCATTCATGCTTGTTATTACAAGCAGAAGCAAGGCATCGATTCTTGAAAGTGAAATTCCAGCCAGGATCCAGAATCTCCTCGATCTAAAGCTTGACGAAACCCGATCCTTCTCAGATCAGGGTAGAACAACCTTTCTCCGCCCTCTTCCCGGTGCAGAACGCATGTATCCCGAAACGGACCTTGAGCCAATCCGGTTAAGCAGTGAGGATATTAAATCCGCTGAAGAGTTTGGAAAACTTTCGGCCGAGGAGAGGGTAAACAAACTCGCTGCTGATTACAAAATTTCATTACAGGACGCTTCTACCCTTGTTAACGAGGCAAAACTTGGGTTGTTCGTCTCGCTGTCCGGTGTACTGAGCCCAAGATACTCAGCCAGGCTCATTCTTCAGAGGCTGCCGGAAATAGAGAAGAAGAGCGGTAAATTCTTTGACGACCGAACCATAATAGGTCTGGTAAATGCAATTAAAGGCAAGTCTCTTGGAGAAGTTTCCGTGGACGCCGCACTTGAGCTCATGTCAAAAGGCCATGTGTTGAGTGAAATTGTAAATTCGGAAGACATCAAGCCGCTATCCGATGCAGAGCTATCTGAGGTTGTTAGGGAGATATTACCCAATATTCTCAAAGGAAACCCCGGTGAATTAATGGCATCTGTTAAGAAGAGAACATCCAGGCCATTTGACCCCAGGGATGTAATGAGAATATTCGAATCCATGAAGACGAATCATTGATAGATTCTACTATGCTGTCATATCAGGTGCAGGCTTCTTTAGCGTATTGAACATCAAAAGACCCTTCTGGGCCTCATCAAGCGAAAGGATCCTGAATGAGTTTGTCAACAGCATTCTCAGCGAGGCCTGCTTGCCGGACCTTCTCATTGAATTGAACAGTTCTCTAAACGTAACCTCGGGACTGCTTTGATTTGAAAATAAAGTGGATCCTGCTGGCAAAAATGCCAATGAATACTGCTGTTGTTGGCCTTCCGACTTAATCCTGCCGCTTTTGACTACTACTGCTCTTGAAATATCAGGAATTGGCATTATAACTGGACCGTTCTTCTTTCTTAGCTGCGGAATTATGACCCTCTTGTCTGTTATCACGTAGACTACTGAGAAAATCTTCTTTATTTGCAGCAACGAAACTGGAAGCGATATTATAAGTGGGACCCCCACGGACGTTAGAACAAACAAGATAACCGTCAGGGTGGACAATGGGCCTAACCCGCTAATTCCCGTAACTATCCCAATGCCTGTTAAAAACAATAAGGTTATAAAAGAGGCAAGAAAAGAAGCCCTGAAAGCCCTTCTCTTAAATTCCTTATCTGGAACGAAGGTTCCCACAACCTCCTCACCCGGTAGCAGGAATGACCTGCCATCGGTATAACTCTTCCTTCTTCCGATCGCCTCATCATCACTAATAAATGCTCTTGTATCCGTCACCGATGGTTGAATTGCACCGCAGTAAGGACAGACAGTGTCAGAAGATGTTAGCACTGCACCGCATTCAACGCACTTCTTACTTCGCAACGTTTCTTAATCTTGTGTGCAAATAAAAATTTACGGTCGTTATCGAGGATACCCAATCTTTTGCACAAACGAGAAGAGTGAAAGCAAATAATTTAGTGCACGTGTGGGCTACAATGCAATGCGATTGGGGATTTATGTCCATCCATGGGATCTATCCGACGAGGGGGCACAGAATGTATTGCCAAAACTCGCCTCAAATGGAATCGAATTCATTAACCTGGCTGTTAGCTACCATTCCGGGCGCTTTTTTCTTCCGCACAATCCAAGAAGAAAAATTTACAACGCGGAGGAAGGCGTTGTCTACTTTGATCCTTCAAACATGCACTTCAGCAACAGCAGGCTTCAGCCGATGAAGAGTAAATACTATTCCAACATGGATATATTGAAAGAGGCGGTTGATACTGCGAGGGATTATTCCATAACAGTCAATGCCTGGACTGTATGTCTTCACAATGCCGTATTTGCCAGAGATCACAGAGACCTTGCAGTAGAGAACATGTACGGTGAGGCTGACGCTAATTTTCTCTGTCCCGTAAAATCAGACACAAGAAAATATGTGACTTCTTTGATATCTTCGCTCGGCACTGCTTATGATATAGGAGAAATTGAATTAGAGTCTGCATTTTTTCCATCTTCATTCCTGCATGGATCGCATCATGAGGTCATGGGCATACGGATCACCTCTTTGATGTCTTACCTTCTTTCTACCTGTTTCTGCCAGGATTGCATAGCGAATGCAAGAGGAAAGGGTATTGACCTGAAGGATGCAAGGGAACGCGCCATTAAGCACGTACATGATGCGATCATGAGCCAGGCTGGGATCACAAATCCGGATGCAGTGAACGACTCAGATCTGACTACGCATTTAACGGAGAGCGGATTTGAAGACATTATATCTTATAAGAAGTCAATCAGCAGAGATCTCTTGCTTGAGTATTCTGACGCGGCGAATCAATCAGGAACTGGTATAAGCATAGTTAGCACAAGCAAAGGCCTATTAGGCTCAGGAGTTGACCTCGACTTTCCTTCAGGTACGATTAATGGGCTGGATCTTATTGCCTACTTCCAGAATATACCTGACATCACCTTTGATGTTGCGACTATTCGGAAAAAGGTCCCTGATCACACATCGATCCGTGCAGGAATCAACTTAACCTATCCATATGCATATAATCCGACCAGACTTCAGCAATCGGTTAATGCCGCGCTATCAGAACATGCTGATTCTATCATCTTTTATAATTATGGCTGGGCGACGGAAAATATCATTAATGAATTGAAGAACCTCAGGTAATATCAATGATGATCAAATGCAAACATGTGGAAAATTCTTCAAAATGTGCGAAAAGTCTTGGGAAATAGTTATTTCCTTGAACTGGACTCATAAATTCTTAAATACAATCTTGCGATTTCCAACGCATGCTTGAGGGGTATCTGCCCATAGCCATAATACTGATTCTGCTCATACTGGCTATGCTACTCATTTTTTCTGTCATTCCAAGCTTGAGCGAAGGTAGATACAAAAAACCCGGTATTAGTCTCAAACCATCTGATATAATCAAGAATCTGGGAAATTCCATGTCTCCTAAAGTACAGGATTCAAGGTATATGGAACCTTACGAGACCGGGGAGGTCTCTGTCGGGGACTTTGGTAAATACGTGAATATCCAGTATTTCGTCGTTGTTCTCCTTTTTGTGCTGTTTGATGTTGACATGGTTCTGCTGTTTCCATGGGCATTCGACTTTTACCATCTGGGTGTTTTTCCATTCATAGAAACCATGATTTTCCTGACGATGCCGCTCTTCGCTGTATATTACGCGTTCAAGGAAGGCCATATGAGGTGGGTTAAATGAAAACTGGTGAGACCGGAGTTCTTACAACTACGCTGGAAAATGCCCTGACATGGGGACGAAGCAATTCGCTATGGCCACTCACGCTTGGACTTGCCTGCTGTGCAATTGAAATGATGGCCATACAGGCTTCAAAACTAGATATCTCAAGATTCGGCAGCGAGATATTCAGGAATTCCCCGAGACAATCGGATCTAATGATTGTATCTGGTACAGTAACGAAAAAAATGGCTCCAAGGATCCGCAGGGTCTACGACGAGATGCCCTATCCCAAGTATGTCATAGCTATGGGCGTATGCGTCATTCAGGGTGGGCCTTATGCACGAGGGTATACAGTTGTACTCGGAGTTGACCGTGTAGTTCCTGTCGACGTTTACGTTCCGGGCTGCCCTCCGACACCTGAAGCCCTCACTTATGGTATAATAACGCTTCAAAAGAAGATTAGAGGAGAAACCGACAGGTGAAAAAATGGTCGACATCATTTCTGAAAGCATTGGGAAAGACAATCGAAAGATCATTCTAGTTTCTGTTGAGAACCTCATCCCCTTCATGAAAGAGATGAGGAGTAAAGGCTTCGATCATCTTTCACTCGTAACTGCGGTCGACAGGAAAGACTCAATTGATGTGGTATACCATCTTCATTCTATGGAAAGAAACGAATATATCGTAGTAAAGGTAAACACAAAAAATAGTGTTGTTCCAAGCGTGACCGGAATATGGCCGAGCGCTAACTGGGATGAACGAGAACAGTATGATCTCGTTGGAGTAAAATTTGATGGACATCCGAACCTGAAGAGGCTTTTTTTGCCGGAAAGCTGGGTTGGCCATCCTCTTAGAAAGGACTATGACCTTAGCAAGGTCCAGTACATCAACATGGACGAAGACGGGGAAGATTACGTAACTTTTGACGCTGGTGATGGCTGGTGAGCGATCAATGGGTAGAGCTTAACATCGGTCCGCAACATCCATCCATGCACGGTGTATTGAGACTGAAGGCTAAGCTCGATGGCGAGATAATAAAGGAGCTTGAACCGGTTATTGGTTACCTTCACCGTAACGCTGAAAAGCTATGCGAAATGGGGTATTATTGCGATAACTTAGTCTATTTTGACAGGATGGATTACGTTGGCGCAATGAACATGGAAGTTGGCTATCTTGAAGCTGCTGAGAAGATCCTCGGCGTTCCCCCACCGGATAGGGCAAAGTGGATCCGCGTTATAATTGCAGAACTCAGCAGGATTGCCGCCCATTTAGTCTGGGCTGGTGCATACGGCCTTGATCTTGGTATGCTCACACCTTTCTTTTACTGCTTTGCAGAAAGGGAAAAGATACTTACGATATTCACGGAGGCATGTGGCTCAAGGCAGGAAACAAACTACATGAGCATCGGTGGAGTCTATCAGGATTTCAACGACAAGATAATAGAGGAGATCAAGGACTTCCTGGCTACTTTTCCAAAGAAACTTGAGGAAATATACAATCTTTATGTCAAGAATGATGTCTTCCTTTCAAGAACGAAGGGAATCGGCGTTCTTAGCAAGGAAGTTGCGATTTCCTATGGAGTTACCGGTCCTATGCTAAGGGCTTCCGGTGTAGAATATGATGTTCGAAGGGCGGAACCATATCTTTTCTATGACAAAGTTAACTTTGAAATTCCAATATCACACAAGGGCGATAATCTTGCCAGGTTCCTTGTGAGATTCGAGGAAATGAGGCAATCACTCAAAATTATAAAACAGGGCATTGAGAAGCTTCCGGAAGGTCCATACTTCAATCCAAAAGCCAAAAAATCCATGATGATAAGAATGCGGGGAGAAGGCGAGTATTATGCTCGTACGGAGTCTTCCAAGGGAGAGTTCGGTGTCTATATAGTCGCAGACGGCGGGGTGAAGCCATACCGTGTACGTGTGCGGAGCCCTACGTTCAAGAATCTTTCTATCCTCCCAGTACTTTCAAAAGACGTCATGCTTGCGGATATGATAGCAATTAGCGGTTCCATTGATCTTGTATTTGGAGAGATTGACAGATGAGCATACTTCAATGGATCTATGGTGTTTTGAGCTTCCTTGGCCACGACATAGGCTATGCTCTCGCGTACATAATTGAGAGCATTATTCTCCTTATCTTTGTCAGCGTTATGCTGATTTTCATGATCTATCTGTTCAGAAAATACATGGCGAGGGTGCAGCAGAGGATCGGACCCAACAGGGTTGGAAAGTTTGGGTCCCTGCAACTAATCGCGGATGCCCTTAAACTTATGGGCAAGGAGATTATCTTTCCGAAGGAGAGGGATGATCTTCCATACAAGGTGGCACCTTTTATCGTTTTCTTCGGCCTTATCCTGGCATTTGCTTTCCTGCCTTATGGAAATCTTTCAATATTCGGGAACCTTACTATTACATATTCAGATGTTAGCATAATATTCATTTTTGCCATTCTAGCCATAATGCCAATAGGAGAAGTGCTTGCAGGCATAGGTTCTCACAATAAGTATGCCCTTATGGGTGCCCTTAGGACAGTAGCAAAGGATGTTTCGTTTGAGGTTCCGATGATGCTTTCAGTGCTTGCCATAGTTGTGATGGCTTCTGCAAGAACGCCAACTTCACTAAGCCTGGAGTCCGTTGTAACGACGGAGATACTTCCTTATGGTATACTGGAGCCTATTGGTCTGCTGGTTTTCTTCATTGCAATGGTTGCGCGTGCTTCATATTCTCCATTCGACATGGGCGAGAGCGACAGCGAGCTTGTTTCCGGGTACTCAACTGAATACTCGGGAATGAGGTTTGCCCTCTTCTACATTGGGCTTTTTGGCACCATTTTCCTGGGATCCCTGCTCATTGCTCTTCTGTATATTGGTGGTTTCAATGGCCCATTTTCTTCGCAGGTTGGTTTTATATGGCTCATAATCAAGGGTCTCATTCTTGTACTGATATCATTCACAATATGGTTGTCTATGCCAAGGATACGGATCGATCGCCTTGTCAACACGGGCTGGAAATATCTCCTTCCAATTTCCTTCATAAATCTTGTTCTGGCTGGTGTCCTAACACTGGGACTGGGATGGTAGAATGGAAGTAAAAGAACCAAAGAAGAGAATTCCGCTTGTAGGTATTCTGAGCGGCATGATCAGCGTTGCTTCTCATCTATTCAGGAAGCCCGTTACTGTTCAGTATCCGGAAGTCAAGCCATATGAGCCAGAGAGATTCAGGTTCAGAATTTCACTAAAGCTTGATGACTGCGTTGGCTGCACACTTTGTGAGCAGGTATGTCCTAATGGAAGCATCAAGATGGAGAAACTTGTCAGGGAGAACCCCCGGAACAAGAGGATGCTTTATCCAGATGTCAACTTCGGCACATGTACCGTATGCCGGAACTGTGAAGAGATATGTCCGACGACGGCGATATACCTTACACATGAGTTCGAGACAGCTAGAACCAAGAACAGCTTCCTTTACTCTCCGTTAGAACTGGCAATGGATGAGAAGGAGGTAAAGAAATGAGCGACTCCACGATAATTTATACCATTCTTTTTTTGATCTTCGCAATCCTGCTCATAGTTACAGCGATGAAGGCGGTCCAGGATAAGAATATTGTACATGCTGCAACCTGGCTCATGTTTTTCCTATTCAGCATGGCTGGGGTTTTTCTCCTGCTGGGCTCTTCGCTTGTCGCAAGCATAGAGCTTCTTGTCTACGTGGGCGCAATAGTCACTCTTCTGGTTTTCACCCTGATGCTTACTGGAGGTAAGGAATTTGAATAAGAAGGCCTTTGCTGCAGTGACTGTATTTTTCCTTGTCTTGTTCGTTACCATGCTGAGAAGCATTACAAGCTTCCAGGAAGTCTCACAGAACATAGGGGCAGTTGCATCTTCGCTTTTCACAACATATATTGCCGCATTTGAGCTTCTATCGCTTATTCTTGTGGGAGGTATCATAGGAATGCTCTACATAACCGGGAGGGACGATTGAATGTCGATGCCCCTTATTATACCACAGACGGTAGCTCTTCTTCTGTTCTGTATCGGTCTATACGGTGTAATGAGCTCAAAGGTCGGGATTAAGATGCTGATCTCGCTGGAGATCATGATTAACTCGGCTGTCTTGAACCTGATATCGGTTGCACGTTCACTTCCAGACCCGATTGTTCTTGCCCTTTTTGTTATAGCAATTGCTGCCATTGAATCGGTCGTAGGTTTCAGCCTTCTGGTCGCAGTGTACAGAAAGTTCGGAAAAGTAGACATTCCACTGCTCAGTGAGATAAAGGGATAAACATGGATTTTGCTGTTTGGTTCATATTTCTTTCGCCTCTTCTGGCTTCACCAATAGCACTAGTCGCAGGGATGCGTAAAATTAGACTTGCAGGTATAATCAGTTCCGCTTCAATAGCAGTTTCATTCATACTTTCCGGATATATTTACCTTACAATCGGATCCTCAACGATCAACGAATCATACTCTTGGTTTGCTAACCTGAGTTACGGTGTATACGTGGATCATCTTGCACTTGTCATGGTATTGATGGTATCATTTGTATCATTGATGATACATCTCTTTGCCACATATTACATGAAAGAGGACCCGAAGAAGCATGTCTACTTTGCGGAGACCGCTCTCTTTACATCTGCTATGCTTGGAGTCATATTGTCCTCAAATCTTGTACTTCTTTTCCTGTTCTGGGAGATAGTCGGTCTCTGTTCATACCTTTTGATTGGTTTCTGGTACTTCAAGCCAAACGCGGCATCCGCCGCTAAGAAGGCTTTCATAGTTACACGTGTTGGCGACATGTCGCTCATCATTGGGCTTGCAATACTTTACTCCTCTCTTTCTGGCGCATACGCGGATCCGCTGAGCATTCCAACGTTGATATCAAATGCATTCGCAGTTGCCGCACTGATCGGGCCGACAAAACTAGGCATCATTACGATATTTATACTTGGCGGTGCAATCGGTAAATCTGCACAGTTTCCTCTTCACGTCTGGATACCCGACGCAATGGAGGGCCCGACAACGGTATCTGCACTTATACACGCTGCAACCATGGTTACAGCCGGCGTATACCTTATAGCAAGGATATTTCCTCTGTTCGTTGATTCTGCGTCATTTTCCCTTTACATCGTAGCATTTATCGGTGCATTCACAGCCATATATTCCGGAACCCTTGCGTGGGTCATGAACGACATAAAGCGGGTGCTTGCATATTCAACTATAAGTCAGATTGGGTACATGATGGCAGCTCTTGGTATAGGCGGTATTATAGGATCTGCGGGAGTTTCACTCGCAATGTATCAGCTTGTTGTTCATGCTTTCTTCAAGGCCCTCCTGTTCCTTACTGCAGGGGCTATCCTGATAGCACTCATGGATCTCAGAGACCTCAGAGAGATGGGTGGCCTATGGCGTAGAATGCCATGGACAGTTTCTCTCATGTTCATAGGCGCAATAACGCTTGCTGGCATACCTCCAGCCGCAGGTTTCTTCTCTAAGGGTGCGATCATAGATGCTTCGTGGTCCTACTATGTATCGTCGGGCTATAATGCTGCCCACATTCTTCCATGGGTATTCCTTGCCTTCGGTGAATTCTTCACTGCATTCTACACATTCAGGATGTTCTCGATGGTGGCACTTGGCAAGCCTCGCTCCTATCTCGCCGAGCATGCCAGGGATCCGCCAAAATATGTTCTGATCCCGTTGATGGCACTGGCCGTGCTTGCACTTTCCTTCGGCCTGTTCCAGAATAGTTTCTATAAGTACCTTGATCCGCTGTATACTGCATTCACGGAGCCGGTGATGCTGGAAGTCCTCGTATACGTGCTTGTGGCAATTGGCGTTCTACTGGGAATATTCGTAGGAACAGGAAACAGGTGGAAAAAGCTCGATACCACAGACAACAGGGCGTACAGGGTCTTAAAAAACAAATACTATCTTGATAAACTCTATACAAACCTGATTGCTGTAAGGGTAATATTGCCTTTATCATCTGCATTTTCAGGATTCGAGTACCGTTATAACTCTGCCAACGAATCTACCGGGCATGACGTGGTCCGGCTTGGTTCGGCTTTTAGAAGGATCCAGTCCGGAATAATTGAGAATTATTTCATTGTCCTGGTTCTGATTGCAGCTATCATCTTCCTCCTTGTTGAGATCCTGGGTGGTTCGCTATGATTATCCTTGGAATCTTTATCTGGGTTCTTCTATCAGCCCTGATAGCAATAATACTGAAAGACAAGTCATCTATATTCACAAAGGTGTCGTCCATTCTAACGTTAATAGCAATCATCCTTTACAGTGTCATCAGGTTTTCTTCCGGTTATACGGGAGGTTTCATCTCACAAACAAACATTGCACTGTCCAAATCTCTTGGAATTTACTTCTCTGTCGGCGTCTCCGGGTTTGCTGATGCTCTTCTCATACTTACGGGAATAATATTCGCGGCTGCCGCCTTTGTGACAGACAAGAATCTTTACCCATCATCCATGTTCATGATGATCATGCTCACAGAAGCAGGCATGATAGGTCTCCTGATATCCAGGAACTTTCTCTTCTTCTATGCCTTCTGGGAACTTGTTCTTGTTCCAGTATATTTCATAATAGGTAAATTTGGCGGGCCAAGGAAGGACGGTGTATCCCTGAAGTTTTTCGTCTACACTCATATTGCATCTATATTCATGCTTCTTTCAATATTCGCCCTCTATAGCTATTACGACTTACAGTACAAGGTACTAACATTCCAGATGGGCGAACTCCTGCAGGCGATGCAGAATGCGACCTTCACTTCAGCGCTTCCTGAAATAGCAAAATACTTCATACTTTTTGGCTTCGTTTTCGCATTCCTTGTAAAGCTTCCTTCCTTCCCGGTTCATGCATGGCTTGCAGATTCATATGAACAGGCTCCGTATCCCGGTACAATCATACTTGCTGGTGCCCTTTCTGCAATGGGTGGATATGGCCTGTTTGGCATAATTTTCCCGTTTGGTGGACTTATAGGTACAGCCGGGCTTGACATACTTGTAGGCCTCGGATTGATAAGCATTGCATATTTCGCGTTAACAGCCATGTTCCAGCTATCCATGAAGAGAATGATGGCTTATGCCAGCGCAGCCTCAATGGGTTTCGTTACGTTGGCGTTCGCATCGTCATTCCTGGATCCGCTCAAAAGCGAGAACGCCCTAATCGTTGCATCAGGCGGAATGTTTCAGATCGCAACTCATGGCATAATAATGCTTCTTGTTTTTGCCTCTATTTACTATATCATGCTGAAAACTGGAAGCGACAGAATACCATCGCTCGGGGGAATATATAGGGATGCTCCATTTCTCTCCACGCTTCTTCTTGGCGGGCTGCTTGCATCTCTCGGCCTTCCGGGACTGGCGGGATTCGTGGGTGAGTTTTCGATTATTGTCGGATCATTCCCTGCCATCGGGTACTGGATATTCCTTCTTGTATTCGGAATGCTTATCACTGCATCTTACCACATCTGGGCTGCTCAAAAGGCGCTTTATGGCCCTTATAATGAGAAACTTGGAAAGATATCTGATATTGGCGGAGCACCATTGGCGATGCTGCTTCTCGTATTCGTGACTATACTGATCCTGGGTGTATTCCCGGTTCTGTTCTTCGGTCCCATTCAGGCTTACGCTGGAGGAATAATATGACGTTTGACACCAATCAACTGGCATTCTACTATCCTATGCTTGTCCTCGGGGCAGCCGGCTTCATCATTCTGGCTCTCGGAATAAAGAGACTCAGGTCAATTGTATATGCAACAATTGCAATGGCTGCATTTATTGTTGCTTTCATCCTTTTACTGATGGAATGGTACAACATACTGCCATATATTGCATCTGAAGGAATGGTATTCAACGGCTTCGGCTTCTACTTTGCCCTTCTCTTCCTGGTAGCGTCTGGCTTTATCACATACCCTGCACTGAAGAATATAGCCGCAAGAAGTGAGATATTCTATGCGATGCTGCTCTTTGTATCGGTGGGCATGATCGTTGCTGCCTTCAGCTATAACCTGATAACACTTTTCATCTCATTCGAGGCGGTGAGTATTGGCACTTACATAATAGCAGGCTTCCACAAGACAAAGAGGACGCTTGAATCTGCCACCAAGTATTTCTTTACCGGTACTGTTGCAACGGCCTTCATAATCTTCGGGCTTTCTTATTTCTATCTTGCGACCGGGACGTTCAGCCTTCTGGGTCACATCGCTGTCTCTTCTACCCCTGATATGCTAATTGCACTTGCTTTTCTTACGATAGGATTCGGTTTCAAGATGGCCATATTCCCTATGCACCAGTGGGCCATCGATACATATGATGGGACAGAGAACTCTGTTTCCAGCTTCCTTTCAACGGGCAGTAAGCTTGTTGCTTTTGTGATAATGTTAAAAGTATTCATCGCAGGCTTCGCTGGCCTTGACTCCTATGTGTACGTTTTCTTCGCTATTCTTGCTGTGGCTACCATGACTTATGCCAATATTGCCGCTCTCTCGCAGAACAACCTTAAGAGGCTTCTTGCATATTCAAGCGTTGCTCAGGCAGGATATCTTATCCTTGTGTTGGCGGTGGTTGGATATGCACCGGGAACGCAGGCGGCTGATTATGCGATCGCAGCTGGAATGCTCTATTCTCTGGTTTACATATTCATGAAGGGTGGTGCATTCCTGACAATGAATGTTATCAGGAAGGACAGTCCAGGGATTGATGACATTTCTGGACTAGGCAAGAAATCTCCGGGGCTTGCACTGGCATTTTCTATAATCTTGCTTTCTCTGGCAGGTATACCACTCACAGGTGGATTCCTTGCTAAATTCTTCCTCTTCCTTTCGCTCGTGCAGGGAGGACTCT
The DNA here is from genome assembly GCA_021818765.1 of Thermoplasmata archaeon. GTDB lineage: Archaea > Thermoplasmatota > Thermoplasmata > Thermoplasmatales > Thermoplasmataceae > UBA582. Next base: position 20,937 of record JAKATM010000016.1, read on the forward strand.
GGTGGCTTGCTGTAGTTGCAATACTCAATAGCGCAATATCTGTCTTCTATTATTTCCGTATAATGATGTTCATGTATTGGAGGGATAGCAAAGAGGACAGCAGCTTCGACCTTTCTGGTTCAAACAAGATACCCGTGTATTTCTCTGCCCTGATAGTCGTGGCGTTGTTCTTTACGTTCAGTCTCTTCTTTACGATATTGCCTTTCGCTGGAGGAGTATTTGGGG
>JAKATM010000132.1 GCA_021818765.1 Thermoplasmata archaeon
CTTATACGACGAGACAGGCCGCCTGAAGGTCACAAGCTTTTATAAAAAAGAGTAAAACACAGAACAAATTTAAAGAAAAACGATTTCAAATGAGAGGCTTTTCATAGACCAAAGCCTCCTCAAACCCTTCTAACTTTTTTCCATTCTTTATTAAGGAGTCTAGATGATCCGGCACGCAGGTTATCCCATTAGGAAGGAGGGGAAACTCTTCATTCATTTCCAGGAAATGAAAGGTCTCTTCGTGATCATGGTAGATGAAAACTGAGGATCCGCTGTTCGTTAAGACGGTGCCAAGTTTTTCCTTCATCTTGGCGTGATTGGCAAACCTCCATCCAACATTTACAAGGGCATCGTATTGTTTGCCTGATTCCATCATCTTGGTGGTATCTGGTCTGCCTTCATAGAAATAGAACAAACTCTTTTGAACAAAGCCATTCTTGAGGGCAAGTGAAACAGATCTCTGGTTTTCGCTATGGATAAGCATACGCGCATAACTGGCTCCCCTGCTAATTGCAAAGACCAGTGCTGCATTAGTCAGAGAATCACCAATCCCCATCCTCCAGTGCTCAGGGTCGACACGAATCCCGCTTAGCCAGGCACTGGCATCGGGGAGCATCTCAATCTTCAGGAAGCCGCATGGTACGTCGATGTCGCACACAAGTATGGTGCCGTCCCTCATATACGCTCTCCCTATGTTATTTATGTAATCCATGTAGCCGGACGCCTTGGAAATCCTGCTTATATGCTGCCAGTCAGCGTCTACGGCTAGCCTGATTTTCTTCTCCACCATTCTACAGGATCAAGATGAATTAGGAAGAGATATTAATATTGTCTTGCATTTCTTTCCTCATGAAGGCAGTACTGGTCAGAAAACCATACGGGGAAGAGAATGCGGCCATTGCAGAGGTGCCTGACCCTGTTCAACAGAAGGATGAAATCGTAGTGAAGGTTCTTTTCGCAGGGCTCAATCCTATAGACATCAATGTTGTGAGGAATAAGACGGTCTATGGACTGAAACCAGATCCGCACATTCCCGGATCAGAAATTTCTGGTGTAGCTGAAACATCTGGTAAAACTATAAAGAAGGGGGATCGTGTAATTCTATACTCAAGATGGTTCGACAGCACATGTAAGTACTGTAAAAGTGGCATGGAAGAACTTTGCTTGAACGGCGGGATATTTGGTGTTCTATCAAACGGTGGTTATTGTGAAAAAATATCTGTACCAGAGAAGATGCTTCTTAAAATCCCAGATGGGGTAAACATTGAGGATGCTGTCAGCATTCCAGTAGGCGGGTTGACAGCACTGCATGCACTGAACAGGACTGGAGCTGCCAGCGGGCAGAAGTTGCTTGTATATGGTGCTTCCGGCAACACAGGCCTGTTCGCGACTTTGTTAGGCAAGTATAGAGGCATGGAGGTCTCAGCCGTCTCATCCAAGGAATGGGTGAAAAAATATGGTGCCTCAGCCGTATATCCTCATGATAAGGTTCCTGAGGATCTTAAGGCCGATGTTATCATAAATTCGTTAGGAGGGGAGCTCTTTACTGAATCATTCAATCATGCTGCGCCAGGAGCTAAAATTGCAACGTTTGGCGTATTTACCGGTGCTAACGTCCAGGTCAACCTGGCCAAGATTTATACGCAGGAGGTCGAGATAGTCGGGACAACCGGAGGAACAGTTGCTGAAATGAAGACCCTTCTTCAAATGATGCAAGCGAATGGAATTCGCCTGCCGACAGACAAGGTATTTGGCATTGATCATTTGAAGGAGGCAATTCAGGCTTACTCAGCCAGGACCAACGGCAGGATACTTCTCAAAGTGCAGTGATCGTGCCTACAATCTCGAAAGAAGGCGGACTCTCTCCATCACGTTGCCAGAAAATATATATGATGCAGATACAACTATGTCTGCACCTGCATCCCTGCATACCTCGGTCTTTTCAAGCGTGACTCCTCCATCTACTTCTATAGAGGTCTGGAGCTTATGCTCGTCGATATACATGCGGGCTTCCCTTATCTTGTGGACCGCATCTTCTATGAACTTCTGACCTGAGAAGCCAGGATGTACGCTCATAATGAGGAGTATTGACGCTTCTTCCATAAAAGGGAATGCCTTCTCCAATTGTGTTTCAGGGTTTATCACAATCCCGTATCGGCAACCTTCATGCAATATCCTCTTTAGAAGAGATCCTGTGTTGATTGGTGACTCTACATGGATGAGCGGGATATCGGCACCTGCGTCGATAAAATCCTTGTAATATCTCTCCGGATTCTGAAGCATAAGATGTGCCTCAAGATCGAGATCGGTGCATCTTCGAACAGCCTTTACAAGATCCGGACCCATTGTCAGGTTTGGCACGAAATGCCCATCCATGACATCCAGGTGAAATGAAGTTGCGCCGCCTTCGACACATTTTGCTATCTCTGATCCGAGATATTCCAGTTTTGCAGATATTAATGAAGGGGATACTTTCACGGCAAGATATTTTCAACTTGGCTAAATTATTTTCATTCCAAGTGCAAATTGTAAACAGAGACAAGAGAAAAGTTAATACATAGTATTATGTTCATATTTCATGAGCTCCAGGAAACCTTCCGGCGGGAGTGCTATTTCCGGCAAGGACAGGGCGCTAGTCAGGCATGATCTGCTCACAAACATAATACGCCTCAAGTCCAGGCTGAAATCAAGATTTGATAACCTTTATTCTAAGTCGAGCATGGACCACGTAAGGAATCTTTTAAGGGAACTCTCTGAGCAGGAAGACGATGACATCCAGATTTTAGAGAGAGCAATGGAAGAGGAGACAACATCTGCAATTGAGGTACCAGCTGATGCAGAGGACGACTACGAGAGATTTGATCATCTCCTTCAGGAGGAAGGACCAATCGACCACAATGACGTGAAGAGCATACTTATGCTCGCAATGAGGTATTACAGGGATCTTTACAACATCTTACAGCTGATGGAGAAAGAATATTCAGATCCTGTAATAAAAAACGCTATTTCCGTGAGCATGGCGCGCGAGCTTGCAAACAAGAAAAAGATAGAAGATCTTTTGGACGAAATAGTCCACAAGGACTACTGGTAAGAACCATTCTTACTGGTATAGCATTATAAGGATATTTATTAGGAAAGCGGACATCAGTAGGAAATGCCCGAGGCTCCGGTCAAAATAGGTATCAGGGACGAGCTTCGCGTTCTCTTGAAGCTTTATCCTGTTTTCAGGCGCTACACCAAGGATAGAGCACGTGTTAAGAATAGCGAGGATCATGTCTGGGATCCAAAGATTGAGGCCAATGGCCAGAAGGCAGTCAACACATTCATTGAGCTGGGTCCGACTTATATCAAGTTAGGACAGGTGATTTCGGCCAGACCCGACCTTCTTCCAAACGAATATATAAAAGCATTCGAGCAACTCCAGGACAGCGTCCCGCCTGCTCCTTTTCAGGATGTCAAACCAGTCATAGAAATGAATCTTGGAAAGATTTCTGAAGTATTTGATTCGTTCAATGAGGAAGCCATCTCGGGTGCATCCCTTGGTCAGGTATATCTCGCAAAATACCATGGCGAGGACGTTGTCGTCAAGGTAAACAGGCCAAATATACGGGAGCGGGTCAAGAAAGACATCGCAGTAATCAGCAGGCTGCTGACTTTTGCGAGGAGGCGTCTGGACACTTACTTATACGTATCCCTTGACAACGTCATTGCAGATTTCAGAGGAAGAATCTTTGACGAAGCAGACTATGTCAAGGAATCTTCTAACATAATGAGCATAGGCGAAAACATCAGGAAAAGACAGGAGAAGGTGATCGTTCCCGAAGTTTACCAGGAACTAACCTCAACTCAGGTACTCGTCATGAGGTATCGCCCCGGGGTAAAGATAACCGACATACAGACACTAAGAGGCATGGGAATAGACCTCAAAAACCTGGCATGGCGGCTTGATCTCCTCTTTATGAGAATGCTTCTGAGAGACAAGATCTTTCATGCAGATCCACATCCAGGAAACATCTCAGTGGCAGACGATGGTACAATTATCCTCTATGATTACGGCATGGTTGGAAGCCTTGATGAAAAAACTAGATTTCAGCTCCTCAAGCTGTAC
>JAKATM010000017.1 GCA_021818765.1 Thermoplasmata archaeon
CACTCCATCGATGTCATGATTGAAGAATCAAATCCGCAAGGATGTATAAGGGAGAATTTGGCAAGATCCGTTGAGACGTTAAGAGCAGATCCATGTAAAGTGGTGAACCCTATAACCGCGATTCCTGTGGAGGCTATTTTTCTTGAACCAACCCAGACACCGGTTTCTTTTCCCAGTTCTGATCTGGCCTTTATACCATAGCTGGATAGGAGCATGATTGTGCATTCATGAATTGTCTCTATCATTTCCCGCACGTTTTTTCCCTTTTCCTTCAGGTTTATCACATAATACTGGACCAGCTGTCCATAACCATGGAAGGTAATAGAGCCTCCCCTTTCCACCTTTATGGATCCCGGGTATGAATCTTCAGGAAGCGTGTGTCTACCTTCTGTGTAGACGTCAGGGTGCTCTACCAGAATTACAGTATCACTAATCTTTCCAGCATTTCTAAGATCGTTCAACCCGCGTTGAAGCCTGAGCGTTTCTTCATAATCGCAAGTATTAAGATCAATGATCATAAAAGATCATTCCATTAACGGATATAATTTTCCTGCCTGATTTGAACTATTGAAAGGTACGTTTGTCATTTACATTACAAAATAGATCATAATTTCCGTATCGTATCCAAATTTCCCAAGACACGCTTCTTGAGTAATGGATACATTACATACAATAGGAGAAACAAAATTACCACAGGCTGGTTCATCATATTGACAGCAAGCCACATTTCTCAACAAGACAGTCCGATTGAAAACATATTTTCGTTTTCCCTTCGAATTGGAAGCGTTGCGAACAAGCGCCAAAAATTTCAAATTTTATTAGCGCGTATTATGAGGCTTAAAAACCAATGAAAACTTGCTCTTGTTGTTTCATGAAAATATAGAAAAGCGGATGAGGGAATAATTTAATATTCTCTCTAGAATCAAAGGACAAAATGAGTTCAGACCGCTCCAAGTTTAACCAGCTTCTCGTGTTGTCAAGGTTGTCCGAGAGCAAGGAGTCAAAGAGCCAGATATCCTCAGAGTTGGGAATGACAAAGCAGGGTCTTTTATATCATATCAAAAGCCTCAAGGATAATGGGTTCATTGACGACTCTGAACATATAACGCCTAAAGGATATGAGTACCTGTATTCCGGATTGGTGGATCTTTCGAGGCTCATACAGTCAAACCTGGCAATTCTTCACTCCAATGTATCATGGGAAGCCATAGCCTGTGAAAGTATAGGAAAAGGAGACAAGATTTATCTTTACATGGATAGTGGCTATTTGATGGCTTCCACAAAGAAAAAAACCGGTTCATCAGGTATCAGCCGGAATGCCGCCAAAAAAGGAGAACCTGTGAGCATCGATGGGGTTGAGGGTATCATACATATTGAAGTTGGCAAGATAGACATATATACCCTCCCGGGAGTTAATGAGGAGAGCTATAACCTTTCGGTTCTCAGAAAAAAATTATTTGAGATTCAAGATGGAAGAAGAAAAACTGGAATTATCGGTGAGGAAGCATTTGCATTGCTTCAAGGAATAAGAAGACTGGACTTTGAGTTTTCCACTCTTGCTTCGGCATATGATGCAGCCCTAAGAGGATTATCATCACAGATATTCGTTTCAAGATCGAGATTCATATTTATATCATCAGAATTATCTGAGATGGCAAAAAAATTTCCACAGGTTGCAATTAGCGTTAACAACATTTAATCACGAGGATGAACTATAATAATCTGAATATAATAATAGTAGTATGAGTTTGATTCCTTCGGGCAGCCCAAGTTTTATAACCAACACTAGATTTTAATAAAGTCTGCAACTTAAATAAATATTTAAATACTGCCTATTTATCACCGTACACAATGGCTTTGGGGGTTTTCTATGGAGGAATCTGAAGATGACCGTGGGGATTCATATTATAGCCGATCTCTATGGTGTAGATGAGGAGTTGATTTCAACTTCTGAGAATGTTATAGCTCTGATTGAGGAAGCAGTTAAGGTGGGAAACCTTTCCAAGATATCATCCGACTATTATCAGTTTCAGCCCAGAGGCGTCAGCGGTATAGTCTTGCTGGCGGAATCGCATCTCTCTTTCCATACATGGCCTGAACATAATCTTGTCACGCTCGATATCTATACGTGCGGGGAACCCCAGCATGCCGACAATGCTTTCAATTATATTGTAAGGAAGCTGGCACCTACATCTATTGAGTACAAGAAGTTGACGAGGGGCAACCAGATTTCAGAGGATGTAAAGGTCGTACAGCCGGAACACTTAATCGTTCAATGAAAGATGCTCATGCATCTTCGGGATATATCTGGCCGATCTCCGTAGCAGTTTTTTCCCTGCTTGGATATATAGGCTTTGAGCGATTCCCATACCTTATCCCAATATCGATTATAGCAGCCGCATACGGCCTGTATCTGGGTTCCGACATAATTGTCAATCAATCTGGAAAGATCAGCTCCAGGTTTGGGCTGTCGAGAAGGAAGGAGGGTTTCCTTGTTCTTTCTATTGCAGCGATCGCCGACGAGCTTTTTCTTACCATCATAGCGGCATCGCTTGGCTTTGGAGACATAAGCTTCGGTGCAGTCCAGGGATCAAATGATTTCACCCTGGCATCCGTGATAATCATAGTGCCTCTCCTTGCGATAACGATGAATCTTCAGTCCTTCAGGAAGGATATCGCTTTCCTTTTCCTCTCCGGATTAATTGTTCTTATCCTATCGTATATTTATGCTTCCATTCCTATTTATATAGCGCCCATCTTCATAGCAGTTTTTATAGTCTATGTGATAATGGCAGCTTCTTCTGAGCCAAAGACATCCAGGGAGGTTGACAGCGGAAAGCTTGCTCCTGCATCCATCGTAATATCATTCTTTCTGCTGTTCATAAGCTCATTCTCGCTTGTTATGTATGCCGATTATGTTTCTCATGAGCTTAAGATAACGGGCTTTCTTGGCGGCTTCCTGCTTACAGGTTTCACGGGATCAATTCCAGAGATAATGATAATATTCATCACGGCGAGGAAGTCAAAGGTACTGCTTTCAATGGCAGTGCTTATCGGGAGCACGATATACAAGCTTACACTCGTTCTTGGAGTCATCACGCTTTTTGGGGATCTTACTTTCGGATATTCAATATGGAGCTCATATCTTCTCATTCTAATGACCGCGATCCTCCTTCTTCTTTCTTATAAAGCGGTTAAGCGATATTATGGCATTCTTTTCGCCGCAGTAATAATTGTATCATCCTTGATCTTGTATGTATATGCCTAGGCTCTCGTACCCCAGAAAATGTTATCCTTCCTCTTTATTCGTATGATCTCGTCAAGCGTTTCCATTATAGAAGTGTCAAGATTGTTCTTTCTCAGTTCCCTCACAACTCCTTCGGGTATATCGACGAAGAGGATCTCGCCAGGGTGAATCTGCCTGTTCAGCGTGACACCGTCTATAGCGACTGCAACTTCCGAAGGCGCATCTGCGGCCTGCTTGCTTGTCTGTCCTTCCCGGATGCTCTTTATCGTGCCACCGAATTTACCGTCTTCCTTGATAAGAGTGTCACCAACCTTTATGCGCCCGGTGAAGACCTTTACACCTACAATCACTGGTTTAGTGGCCCTGAAGATGTATTCGGGCATTATGGAGATCTTTGACGGAATCGGCATGCTTTTCATGGTGGATTCGTCCATTGCCTTCTTCCTGCCTTCTATTGCGGCTTCCAGGTCCTGGACAATAGAATAGATGATGTTTCCAGTTATCACGCTGGCATCAAAGTTCATCAAGTCCTCGCGTGCATCAGGCATGATCGAGACGTTGAATCCGGCTATAACGCGATCCATGGGGTTATTGATTGTTGATACCGTGATAAGATCCTTGTTAGATATATCACCGATGCTAGCCGATCTTATCTTGATGCCTTTCTCCTGGATCTCGTATGCAAAAGCTTCAAGGGATCCAAGCGCGTCGGCCTTTATTGTAATGCCTTCTGCCGTTGTCTCTATGTGGGGTTGCGACTCTGCCAATATGTCACCAAATGCCTTCTCAATCTCGCTTTCGCTCTGGATGCCGATGATGGGCGATCCAGGAATTGCGTCAAGCCTGTCTGTGATGAGAAGCCGGATTGCGGCCGCAGCAGCAATTTTTTCCTTCTCCTCTAGATCCTTTCCCCTACTGCTTTTGTTTACAAATATAGCCTTGATTCTGGTAACGGCGGGCCCGGTTTTTGTATTAAGAGCGATCCTGCCGGTTCTCTTCAGCTTACCCTGGTAAAGAACGAGATCCAGCATGGTGCCGATAGACTCCTCTTTCTTGACCTCAATTATAGTGCCTCTCGCCTGGGCGTCCTCCTTGAGTGTTATCTCATTCTCCAGGAACCTTTGCGCCAGGCCGGTAATGACAAACGTTGCATCCAAGATCCCAACGCGGCTTTTTGCACTCACTGGAACAATCGCAACCGTCTTCGAAAAATCAGAAATGCGATCGTACCTGTCGGCGTTGAAGCCAGCTTCGTATAGCTGGCCCACCAGCTTGTAGAAACGTTTGTCAAATTCATCCAGGTATTCCTGCCGCTGGGCCTTGATAAATTCTCCGAAGGTTGTGTTCTTAACCTCAATGGCGTATGGAACCAGGTCTATCTTGTTCGCCACTATGATAAATGGAGTCTTGAATTTCTTCAGCGTATTTATGGATTCGAGCGTTTGGGGCATGATGCCCTCATTCATGTCGATAACAAGAATGGCAATGTCTGCAAGTGCACCGCCTCTCGCTCTCATGTTGGCAAATGCAACGTGTCCAGGGGTATCAACAAAAAGTAGTCCAGGAACCCTCAGCTTGCTCATTGCAGGAAAGACCTTTGCCGTTCTTTCGAACCTTGATATCGGTATGTCGGTCGCGCCGATCCGCTGGGTAATGCCACCGGCTTCGGAAGCTGCGACGGTTGTGCCCCTTACTGCGTCTAAAAAAGATGTTTTTCCATGGTCGACATGACCAAGAACGCAGATGATTGGCTGCCTGAGGGGTCTGCTTTCCATTTGGATGCCGTCAAATTAGGCCTTCATCTCCGTAAACCATGCTATGTATCTCATCCGGGTTGAAAAATATAGCTACTTCCTTCTCGTATGATTCCTGCGAATCCGATGCATGAACTATGTTCATCTGTATGCTGTTTGCGTAATCTCCACGAATTGTGCCTGGAACTGCCTTTGATCCATCAGTTGAACCGGCCAGCCCCCTTACTACTGAGATCACGGATCGACCCTCGAGAATGATGGCTATTATCGGATCTGATGTAATGTAACTAACAAGTTCATTGAAGAATGGCTTGTCTCTGTGAACAGCATAATGAGCCTCTGCCCTCTTTCGATCCAGTTTGAGCATCTTCATGCCAAGTATCTTGAGACCCTTGCGCTCAAACCTGGAAATAATTTCACCGGAAAGCCTTCTCTTTATGCCATCCGGCTTGATCAATACTAAAGTGCGTTCCATATGATCACGGATTTTTGGCAGTCTTATGCTTCATGTTCTTGATGTTTCTGAAATCGTTTGTCCACCGGATTTTCCTCGGTATCCTGTGAAGGTGAAGCATGTTGACCCGGCATTTACGGCTGCAGAAAAAGAGGTACGCACCATCCCTTCTGATATACATGACGCCGGTTCCTGGTTCTATCTGTGTTCCGCAGAATGTACAGTTTCTTAGTTGCATATTATTACCTGATTGATAGTTTCTTAGCTTCCCTTGCAGTTTCCCTGAGCATTACAACGTCCCCAATCCTTACTGGACCAAGAACGTTTCTTGCTATGATCCTGCCCTGGTCACGTCCAGAAAGAACGCGCACTTTCACCGTTGTGGCTTCCCCAGCCATGCCGGTTCGGCCCATCAGTTCAAGAACTTCTGCGGGAGTTGCATCGTCTGCCATTGAACTCACTTCTTGATTGTTGCGATTTCTTCTGTGATCTTCTTGTAAAGATCTTCGCTCTTACCAAAGTCTGTGATTGAGATTGATGCGGCTGAGGCTATTCCAACGCGCTTTCCAAGCTCCGATCTGCTCTTGACGTAGGCAAATGGTACCTTGCGTTCATCGCAGAGCATTGGAAGATAGTATACAACCTCGGGTGGATTGACATCCTCTGAGATCACGACAATCTTGCTTTCCCCTCTCTCAATAGACTTTATCACTTCGTTGGTTCCTTTCTTAATCTTCCCGTTCCTGTAAGAGTTTTCAACAAGATCCAGAAGAGATTTCTGTAAACCATCGGGAGTCTCGAATTTTACATACGTATTTTTATCCATGATTAAACCTCCTTCATTAAGGCATTCGGTAAGGTCAAGTCGCTATTTATATTTTTCACGGTAATTCTTGATCTATTTGAAGTAGCGTTGAGAGAGGTATTTATTGAATTAAGAGGCATATATTGCACCCTGATGCACCGAGAGAACTTTTCTTTTTTCGCCAGTCAATGCTTTTGCTAGGCACGCAAGAATCGAACAAGCTGCCATATTAATTATTTTTATCCCACTCAGATAATGTCAAATTTCGTTAGGTTGCTTTACCGATTATTGTGCAACTACCTTGGTCCTTTAGCTCCGAAGAGAATGTGCAAACTTCGCTGGATCAATGTAATAAGCACATTCAATGAACAAGCTTCTTTATCTATTTTGTCGTTGGACTCCTATGATGAATACGAAAATGACCCAATGCTCGTTACAAAGGATTACCTGGTAAATCACTTTACTGAAGACCAAGAACTTATTGTCTTATCTTATACGCAGTCATCCTGCCGAGAAAAAAGTTCAGAGGCTATGCTCTGATTGCCAGCTTATTCGTTCATTGCCGTACGAATTACTTCCTTCGCAGCCTCTGATGGCTCAAGCATTGGAGTCCTGTAGCCTCCCTGGATGCCCATTTTTTGATAGAAGGCATAGTAATAGCCACTTGGGAAATTTGGGGCATTTATGGCACGCATTAGACTGTTTGCCTTCATCTGGGTCTCCTGGGCTTTCTGTATCTCGCCGTTCCTGTACTCCTGGTAAACCTTTACAATAAGCGGGTTGAAATTAGAAAGACCACAGACACCCCCATCGGCGCCAAGGGCCAGGGAAGGAAGAAGCAGGTCATCCTGCCCATTGAATATTGAAAAGTTCTTACCTGACAGGGGAAGAAGTTTTGAGAAGTACCGCATGTCACCGGAGGATTCCTTCAGCCCGACAACGTGGGAATACTCTTCCTTCAATTTCTCTACAACATCTATAGGTATGAATTCGCCGGAAAGCTGTGGAATGTTATAGATAAAGAAATCCTTGTCCACCTTGTCAAGAACCGTAGAAAAGTGCCTGTAGATCTCGTCATGAGATGGGTGGATATAATAGGTCGGCATCAGAACAAGTATATCACAGCCAATATCAGCCGCATTCCTGCCGAACTTCACGCATTCTTCTGTGTTGGAAGACCCTATGCCTGCGAAGACCTTCAAGTTTCCCTTTACATCGTTTACATGTTGCAGGTAGTTGACGCGTTCCTCGGAAAAAAGGTAGGGAAAAAGACCTGTTGACCCCAATGGGAAGAGCCCAGATACACCGATGCCCTTTAGATATTCAACGAGTCGATCTGTGGCATCAAGATCGACAGAACCTTCCTGCTTGAATGGCGTAAGCATTGGCGTTATGATTCCATCATACTTCATAATAGGAGAGTGCGGAAAGACTGAAATAATTAACTATTCCATGAATCTTATGTTTTTAGCTGGAAGAATCCTTCTGGAATCCCACGTTTGTCGATTTTATCGCCTTAACATAATCTGCAGGAATGCCCATCAAAACGAGCGCATCCCAGTTAGCAAGGCTCCCGCGTGCTATTGCAAGCTCTACTAGTTCAGAAAGAGAAAAGTATCTTGATCCAGGTGCCATGACCGTTCCAAGAACCCAGGGCGGTGTATCGAAATAAGATACGAATCTGCCAGGTATTACATCAATAAGTGCTTTAGAAAGCGTTTGGGCAATTCTTTCATTATAATACCATTTCTTCACTGGACTCATGATGAACCCGCGCTTAGGTGCATATGTTTTCCACGTTATACCGTACTGCTCCTCTTCTCCTAAGTAATCGGCGGTGTCACCGAAGTTATCCACAAATGTCTTGGGAGGAAGTTCCTCATTACCTGTAACAGAATTGATAATCCTAACACCTATTTTGTAGTTGTTTGCCTGCATGTACCTGGCTATGAGATGCTCAAGTTCCTCCGCCTCATCCACGGTAATCATCGTATCATTCTCAAGTTGCTCCGAGATCGCGGAATATTCCGACATAGATGCGTTAAGGATCATCTTCAGATAATAGTTGAACCTGTCACCGACCATTCAAACCGTCCGACAACTAATATATAAAGAGGTATTTAAATTTACGGCTTGATTTTATTCATCGGGATCTCGGCCAGCATCTTTTTGTCAAAATTGTGTGAAATAAAAATTTCACTGTCCGTCAATGCATGTCTATCTAGAATCCAGGATCAGGGCAAACTGAAAAACCTGAAAGAGTACATCGGAAATATCACCTACGTCGGACAGATAGAGAGGAAATCGCCTTATATGTAAGAAGATTGCAAAAATCGTTAGACAACACATTTTTAACTGGTACGGCAATATAGTGTTATGGCATACAAACCTGAATTTGTCTGGCTGGATGGGAAGACCGTTGAGTTTGAGAAAGCCAATGTAAGCATACTTACACATGCGCTCCACTATGGTACTGGGATATTCGAGGGCATAAGATCATACCAGACTGATGATGGTGTTGCCGTTTTCAGGCTCGACGATCATGTTAAAAGGTTCTTCCAGTCTGCAAATATATACAGAATGGATCTCGGTTATACCGCAGATCAGCTAAAGGAAGCAATAATTTCGATGATTGTGAAGAACAAGAACACGGACTGTTATATCAGGCCACTTGCCTTTTATGCTAATCAGAGACTCGGGTTGCATCCGAATGAGCCAAGAATATCGATTGCGATAATTACAACGAAGCTCGACCTTTACCTGGGAAGAACAGAGGAGGGAATCAGGGTCAAGATCTCGCCGTGGAGGAAGATCGACTCCACAGCAATCCCGTCAATGGCGAAGGGAACAGGACAGTACATCAGCTCATATCTCTCCTCGCATGACGCAAAAATGGATGGCTACAATGAGGCCGTGCTGCTTGACAAGTCGGGATTCGTTGCCGAAGGCCCGGGTGAAAACATATTCTCGGTAAAGGATGGAAAAATATACACACCGTCGCTTGAGAGCCCAATCCTGGCAGGCATAACCAGGGATTCAATTATCAAGATGTACGAGCATGAAAACCCCGTAATTGAGAAAAGAGTTGGATTGAGCGAACTGCTTACATCTGATGAAGCTTTCTTTGCCGGAACGGCCGCGGAAATCACACCGATTTCCGAAATAAGCGGCTATAAGCTCTCGTCAGCAAAGAAAGGAAGCATAGCTGAAACAGTCAAGGAGAGATATTTCAAGGTTGTCCGCGGAAAGGATTCAAAATACAGGCACTGGTTGACGTTCATTGACTGAGTATCCTATAAAGAAAGCACTTATCTCCAGATACTTTGGAAGCGTCAGGGGAATGCCCGATATACTGGATAAAGGAGAGACGTATTCACTTATTGACGGTTCACCCGTAGCATTCGAGGCAGCACCTCTTTCCGTAGCTCAGGTAAAAGCTATGACTGGAGGATCCGTTGACTCTGTAAATAGAATGTTTCATGGCCTGAAAGTCGTCGAGCGATCAGGTCTGAGGAGCTATGACCTCTCTTCCATTTCAATAGAAAGAGAAATTGGGGAAGCCGTTCCAGAATATGTGTCGAGAGAAGATCTAATAAAGCTAACAATATATGCAATAACCAGAAAACTCGGCGCCGGCAACAACGGAGCGGCAAAGGTCGATGAAATTGTATTCCAACTTAAGAATGACGCTGGAATACCCGATGATTTTATGCCTGCCAGCATGATGGAAATGGTTGAGGGAAGACCGTTGACTGCCCCGTCATCATTGATCTATAATCTTCAACCTTCCTTCTCAGAAGGTGCAATTTTCCCTATCTTCAGGATTTCAGGCGAACTACCTGTTTCAGTGGGATTTCTCACCTGCTATCCAGAAGCTTTTGTGAACGACGCGAAGCTGGATCCTGTCAGCCTGATAAAATCTGTAAAAGATGAATTCGCTCTTTTCACTGAGGATCCGAGTTACCAGGATTTCGTTGCCGGAAGAGTCCTAAGGTCGGTCGTTTTCAACATGGAAAGGAAAAAGACAAGGAAGCTGTCCAAGCCCCTCTTCGATGACGTGAAAATACATTCGCTGAAGAAAATAGGCATTGTCGAGGAGGTTGAAGGATCATATTCCGTCGTCGAAGCTTTGTCTCTTGAACAAATCAAAAAACTCGCATCTGAGTTTGAGTCCAAGAACCACTCAATTGCGCAGGACTGGAAAGCAAAATGGATTAAGTTTCATTGATTTGTTTGACCGCTAAATCTTTGTGACAAGAATGAATTAAAGTTCAGTAATGTTATATGCTTTGTTTCACATGCTGTATTGATTGAAAAAAATTTGTGAGGAATGTGGTGGAAGAAAGATACTTCCCGAAGGCGATTACGTTATCTGCCCCAGGTGCCTTGGGACCGGTTATCAAACGCGTAGAAGCATTCGTGACACGCAGGTTGCAGGAATAGACAGGCTTGTCTTGATTGCAGTGGTCATAGGCATTCTGACGGTGTTTATAGCAAGCGGCCATGCAAGATTCAAAGCACTTTTCTTCATGATCCTGCTGTCGTGCTGGGGAGGAATTTTCTTCGCATTTTCCAGGTCTCAGAAGTTTTTCTCCTTCATATTCAGGAAGTTCTCAGGTTCTCCCAAGGAAGCCTGATGTTTCAGGGAAGAAAAGCATAAAATTATATTCAAATTGTTTTATTGCTGTGCATGGAATTTCCTGAGACGTTTGCAAAGGACATCATCAAGCTGGCTCTTGTCGTGATAACTCTATCTGCTTCTATATACCTGTTCAGGTTGGCAACTTCCGCATATGAGACAAATGCAATAAACTATTCGGCCGGAGTTCTAGCGCTTGGATCCGTCTACTTCGTTTTCGGCGTTGGTTTGATTATTTTTGGTGTCCTGATAGCCCTGAGCCTTCTGGGTCAGAAATTACGTCTGTCCTGATATATGAGCGAAAATATTGATACGTCCCTAATTGCATTTCCCTTTGGCACAGCACATGAATATATCATGCACAATTGAACCGGTGACAAATGGAAAAAAGCTCTATAAACAGTATTTCATGTTCATGATCCTTGCTATCATGCTTGTGCTGAGCGGGTTCAAGAACAGGCATCTGTTTGCTGTCAAGGAAGATAAAAAATCTTGAAACTTGACTTAGTCCAGGCCGAAGCTGTTGATAAGTTTCCCTGAGTGTCCATCGATCACCAACACAACTTTCTTCCCGGACGAATCAAACTTCGCGAACCAGACTGGGACGTGCATAAGTTCAGGATCGGCAATATCTGCTTCTGTGCTCATGCTCCTTACAGAATGATGCTGCTGATGGACCTTTTGCGACTGCAGCTGGTCAACATTGGTCTTAGCCTCGTATTTTGCGGAGTCCTCTCCTACGTCACCGTTCAGAACCTTGACCCCTTTGGGCAATTTTGACGCATCAAAGATCACCCGGTCCTGGAGGTTAAAGTCGTAATTACGTGGCTGGTAGTCCAATAGACCCTTCACGGCCACAACAGGGTAGTTGTAGTTCTGGTCCAGTGAATACGCACGAATAGAACCGCCGCCTCCTCCGCCGAATCCTCCCATCATAACGCCACCCATCAACGTGCCGTCCAGGAGACCTGAGCCAAAGCCCCCACGGCCGCCTCCGCCCATAGCACCTCCGAGAATTCCTGCAAGCACTGCTGTGCCTGCTATCTTTCCAATCTCAGCCCCGGTATCCACCGCGGTGTACTTTGTTCTTGCTGATACCGGTACTATCCAGTACGGAACAATGCTCAGATACAGGCCCTCGTTTTTGGATTTCTCCTCCATGTGACGCCGAAGCAGCCCATGATCCATGTACTCCTTTATGATCTGGGTGACCCTGTCCTCGCTCTCAATTGATAGAGGAAGCATCGTGTTTGATTCTATACTTTTCCAGCCCTCGTTTGCAAGCGATATGCTCGCACCGCAATACTCGCAGGTGATAAGCATCTCCCCGATCTGGGGCTTGATAGGGGCTCCGCATCCCGGGCATTTCAGCTCAGTGACACCGGATGCCGCTATTACGTTCTGACTTGCCTGCGTTCCTGAATTTGTTTGTGCACTGCCTCCAGACGTCTCCTGTTTCGCCCCGCATTTTGGGCAGAAGACGGAGTCGTCAGGTATGCTTGCTCCGCATTTGTTGCAATACATATGAAACCACTAAAGTTGCTTTCCGCAGTTCGGGCAGAACTTCGCATTAGAAGAAACTTCCGTACCGCACGAGGGGCACTTCTTTGTGGCCGGCTGAGACATGTTAGTGCCGCAGTTAGGACAGAACTTTGTTCCAACTGGAACTTGTGTTCCGCACTTTGGGCATGGTATCGTTGCCGGTGACATCGAGGCACCGCAGTTAGGGCAGAACGCCGCGTTTGCAGGAACCATCGATCCACACTTTGGGCAGGCCTTCGTCGGCTGCTGCTGCATTCCTGACATCATCTGGCCTGACATTCCATAACCCATACCTGCACCTGCGCCGAGTCCAATACCGATCCCGGCTCCAGCACCTGCAACTCCTGTAGGATTCTTGGCGGCATCAACCATGGCCTGGCCAGCCTGGTACTGGATATAGTTTACGCCCAGTACGGACATGTCAGACCTGGTATCTATCGCTTTTTGAACTTCATCCGGCAGGGATATATTGATTCCCTGTATCTTGTTAATTTCCACACCATACTGTCGGAAGTGATCAGGAGCAATCCCTAAAACTGCCTGCTCGATTGTTGTGAGGTTCGCAGCCAGATCAGTAATCTTGAGTCCCTTCGCCTTCATCTGGCCAAGTACCGTGTACAGCAGGACGACAATCTGCTCCCTGAGCCTGTCCTCGACTTCCTGGGAAGTTTCAACGTTGAATGTACCGACAAATTGTGAAATGAAGTTGGATGGATCAGAGATGCGCCATCTGTAATCCCCGAATACCTTTAGATTGACGACGCCGAATGTCGGATCCGCAAACTGGAAGGGTTCCTGGCTGCCGAATTTTCCATCAAGGAACCTGCGTTGCAGGTAGTATACCTCGGCCTGCTGCTGTACTCCGGAGAAGAACTTCAGGAGCTTGCCCACAACGGGCGCATTGAAGTCTGTAAGCGCGTACCTGTTGGGTTGATCGAAGTATGTCAGAACCTTTCCATCCCTGAAGAAGACGGCAATCTCATCCTCTCTTACAACAATATTGTCATTAAGTCTTATAAGTCGGGGAACCTTCCACATTACATTGTCCTGTTTGAACTGTGTTTCCCATGCAATCGTAATGGATCCGACGACGCTTCCGCCTGAGTAAGGTACCTGATTCGATTTCTTTCCAAACATTATGAACTACCTCCGGGATTTAGCTTGATATCCTCTACCTTCAACAACCTCTGCTCCCAGCCATTCTTCATCATCATTATAGCCGCCTCTAGGTCTGACAAGCGTTTCGTGAGATCCGCCTGGGACGAAAGATCAACCGAAGACATGTCGGATAGCTTAACCATGTCCGACGCGCCCTGCATAAAGGTGTAATCATATTCGTAAAGTGAATTCAGCTTCTGCATGTCTATCCTTATAGCCGGAGATATACCTGAGTATCCCTGCTCTGAATGCAGCAATTCCCCTTGGAACTGCTGCAGTCTTGACAGATCCGAAGAGAGCTGTACAAGGTACTGATAGTTACCGCTTGAAACAAGCGAAGACCTGAAGTCCTGCAGTTTCGACAGAGACGTTTCAAGGTAAGCAGAAACCTGTTTCCTCAGGAGCGCGTCAGCCACCCTGAGATCCTCCATCTGCCTGTAGCCGCGGAATCCAGGGATAAGAAGCTGAAGTTTCTTCAGAACACCCCTGCTGTCATCCACCTCGTTCCTTATGTCAGGATTTGATGCGCCCATGTATATTCCTTCAACTAGAGATTAATAATCGTCTATTTAGTTTTCTATTGCCCTGCCGATAAAAAAAATAGCTTTTGTCGGTGCATGGTTGTTTTGCTGCAAAGAATTATCTGAGCGCCTTTTATCACCCGGAGTGAACAGACAGTTCAACAACCCACTTCTGATAAGTGCTGTCAGTGCGCTGTTCTCTATGGGGTACTTTACCCTGACGTTCTCATTCCCACTCTATGCGGATCGTCTACATTACGGCTCTGGATTCATCGGCTTTCTCGGGATATTCGTAGGTATACCGTTTATAGTTTTTGCTTTTATGCTTCTTAACAGGAAGGGTAATGATCTGTTGACAGCACTTCGCTTCTCCTTGATAATGATGGTACCAGTATCAATACTGTTTCTATTCATAATTAATTATATCTTTGTGATCCTGCTATTGTGTGCAGATATCCTGGGAGCTCTTTTCTATGTATCGGTTGAATTGGGCATAGGATCAACTGACTCTGAGAACCTGGCAGAAAGATATTCAACTGCATGGGGGATCCCAAATCTTGTTGCACCGATCCTGGCAGGCTTGGTACTGCAATTTTCGGGATTCGCGCCCCTTTTCCTGGTGGCTACAGGGTTCCTTGCTGTCGCCGTTGCATTTCTTCCAATTGGCGGGATTGGCACCAGAAAACCTGAAAGCACGAGGAGATCTGGAATATCCCTGGTTCTGGTCCTTCCAATGCTATTTGGCGGACTGTCAGCAGGATTTCTCTTCTATGTTATAGAGCCGTACCTAAGAATAATACAGGTTCCCTACTTGGTAATTGGTGTTATCGGTTCAATTCCGGCTTTCTTTACTGCTGCCTCGTTTATCGTCCTTTCAAGGATCAAATCAGAGGAGTGGCATAGGTATTCAATAATTTCCGCCCTTCTCCTTGGGGCCCCGATCCTCCTCTTTGCAGTGCATTCGGTTCTTGTTATAGCGATCCTATTCGCAGTTGCTGGTATAGGATCAGCAGTGGCTTTTTCGAAGATACTTTCCTATATATCCAGAAGCTCTTCATCATCATACGGTGTCCTGTATTACGAGTCGCTCTTTGGGACTGGCTTTATCTCTGGAAGCATATCAGGGGGATACATTTTCCAGTATTTTCACTATCTTTCTGCACTGGTAATATTCTCTCCTGCACTGATTTATGTGATTGTAATTATCGTACTGATGAGGGTACGGCAAAACGGCATTATTCGAGCATCCTGACATATCGTAACAAATTCACATGGTATAGGGAGAAGGTGCGGCAACAATTTAATTAACTATCAGATAATCGAAGCAGAGTCCTTCAGGAAAATGGTTTGATGCTCAAGCTTATCGAGGTACTAGTCATATTTGTGGTTTCCACTGTACTGCTTATCAGCAACCGCGTAAGATATGACATCATTGGCATAGGGACGGTTGTTGTTCTCGTCGTTCTTGGAATAGTGACACCAACGATTGCAATGGCAGAGTTTGCGTCCATTCCCGTTTTCATTCTTGCCCTCGTAATGATTTTGAGCAGGACAATTTCAGGCTCCGGCATAATGGAGAAATTAGGCGAGATGCTGACCAGGAGGTTTAAGAATGAATATATTGTGCTTGGAATACTATTCCTTTCCATCGGTCTGCTGTCTGGTTTCATGAGCGATGTTGCCTTAACTCTTATGATGATCCCGATTGCGTATGTCATTGCGGAGAAGCTCAAGCATTCCCCCACCAAATACCTGATGCCATTCGCATTTATAGCGGTGCTTGGAGGCAGATTCACCGTTGCAAGCACCTCTTCTAATCTTATCCTATACGGTCTCTGGTATCAGAGATTCGGTTCTTATCTTCCATTCTTCACTTTCTCAATGCCAGGCCTGATTATTGTTATAGCAGCGATTCCGCTTGTTATACTTATAACCCGCCTGCTCCCGGACAGGGTTAAGCCTGTGACATCGCTGGAAGAGTTCAAAACCGGCGAGTATCTGACAGAGGCGAGCCTTGAGGAAGGAAGCGAGATTCTCGGAAAGACCGTCGGTGAGATCGAGGCATCATATAACGTTAGGATAGTGGGAGTATACCCCGGAAGGATCGGAAAGAAGAACCGGGTACTCAGGAAGGGTGACGTCATTATTATCAGGGTAAGGCCGGAAACAATTGCCACACTTTCGGGTATAAAGGGCGTCAATATAGCCCCCTCACAGTTCTTTGATCAGGAATCAAAACTTACCGAGGTCTTCATAATGCCCGATTCCAAGCTCGTCGGAACGACAATAAGCAACATGGTTTCTGCATCCAGGTACAACATAGCAATCCTTGGGATTTCTGCTTATGGAAAGAAGATATTTGGCCGCCTTCGCACTCTCACGGTACAGTCCGGCGATGTTCTCCTTGTTTCGGGTCATGAAGGGGACATTGCCGAGTTCATGAGCAGTGAATCACTTGCCCCGCTGCACCAGAGAGACATAAAGATATTAAATGTTCGCAGCGGCGCAATAGCGCTTGGTTCGCTTGCAATTGCAGTTGGGCTTGCGAGCGCTGGCGTCAACATTATTCTCGCATACCTTATTGCCGTTATTATATTGCTGGCTACAAAGGTTCTCGATGTTAAGGATATATATCACAGCATAGAGTGGCCGATCATAATTTTCATAGGCACATATATTGTATTTGGTGATGCTCTGGTTTCAGCAGGAATAACTGGATACATTTCCGATTTCACTGCCGGATCGATCCTGATACTATTCCTCATGTCGCTCTTCTTCGCTAACCTGATAGGAAACGTTGCTTCAGCCGTAATAATGGGACCGGTTGCATTCCTATTCCCGGACCCGCTGAAAGCTGTTGTGGTCGTAGCGATGGCTGCATCATGCACTTTCATTACACCCTGGGGAAACCAGTCCAATCTCCTTGTTATGTCTCCCGGCGGGTACACCGTGAAGGACTATGCGCTCTATGGTACTATGCTTGTCATACTTGCATTCACCATTACCTACCTGTATGCGATCCTTTAGGAAGAACTTAACTTTCATCCTGCTCTGTGCTCATCTTTGAAAAGAATATGTAATATAGAATTGGATCTAGGAGTGAAACTATACCAGCAAAAGAGAACATGACGGTATATGCACCCAGAGCCATGAGATAACTTCCAAATGTGGTCGCGACACCGTAAGGAATCCTCCTGGAGATGCCTGTAAGGCTGTTTCCCCTTGCCCTTTCCGATGATGTGATCACAGACATCTGGAAGTTCTGTCTTATGGGCAGGGCCATCTGATAGATGCCCGTTCTCGATATATATACAACAGCAGCTAAAATAGGAGAGACGAATGGAATAAGAACAAAAAGACCCGAACCAAGAAGTCGGAGGACAACGACAGAATTAATTGAACCGAATGATCGTTCAAAGAAAGATGCGAATACGACGCCTATTCCGGCCGCAACGTAGGATAGCGTGAATATGTCAGATATTTCCGTGTCAGAAAATCCTATTATTGAGAAATATATGGACATCAGCGGTGTAACAACGCCAAGACCAAGACTGCCCATCATTCCTGCGACGCTTATCATGCCTATGTTCTTGACTGACTTGGTTGGAAGAACGCTGCTCTTCTTTTCCTCTACAGAGGGTTCTTTCCTCTTGACCCTCCGCTCTTCGAGGAACAGCATGAGAAAAATAGAAATTATGGTAAGAATGAATGCGATTAGGAAAAGTACGAAGTAGTAAGAGGCAACAATAATCTCAAGCCTGGAGGCAACGAATCCCCCAAGTATTGCCCCTAGAATTGATATTATCATAAGGTTCGAGTAAGTGCGTGTTCTTTTTGGCCTCTCCACGATATCGGCGACAAGTGCATTCATTACGGGGGCAACCGGGCCACCGCCAGCTCCTCCACCTATTGCACTGAAAGAAAGCCCGAATAAAGCGGTTGCAAATACAATGTAAAAGTTTCTTGTAAGCAGGAAGGCCAGAAACGCCAGACCTGGCAGGATTGAAACCAGAATCAGTGTGTTTCGTTTGCTGTATAAATCGCCGAGGAATCCTGAAAGCAGCAGCAGAAATGAACTTGCTATTGTTGCGACGAACGCATATATCCCAACTTCTACGATAGAAAAGCCAATATGGTACAGATAAAGTGGAACCAGATAGGAAATGTAACCGAAGGAAAAGCTTCTCAAGCCGCGTATTGCAGCAAGCAACGGGATCTGCCGCATTCCATCTTAATCGCTACAGATTATTAAAGGGAATTGACGCAGAAAGCGTTAATTTTGCCTGCATGTGATGCAAGAAGCATCGAAAAGAAACGAACCTGATTATATTCATTGGAAGAATGAGTAAAAACTTAAGTAAGTATCAGCAATACATGAGTACGGGGAGCTCGTAAAGGGCTGAGAGGGCTTTAAGCCGACCCGACGAACCTGAACCAGATAATACTGGCGGAGGGAAAAAATGCAAAATTATATCGTACGCGGAATGGACAAGACATCGTTTGCTCTCAGGAGAGGTGCAATAAATGAGTTCTGAGGGACGCATAACAAAACCCCAGAAAGCACTCATAACATCTGCATCGCTTGGCTACATGATGTGGGGGGTTGTAGCATCTATTGGCCCGCTCGCAGCAGCTGGGGAAATTCTGTCGTCAAGCCCGGTGCTGGATACTAAAATCTTCTCCCTTATTATACCGACGCTTGCACTTCTTGCCGGAAATGTTGCAATGGGCTACTTCAGCGACAAGATAGGAAGAAAGAAAATATTCTTCCTGACTCTCATTCTATATGGATTTGGAATTATTGCCGTTTATCTTTCGACCAACTTTCCAGAGCTCGCAATAGGACTGGCTCTGGCGGAGTTTGGGGCAGGAGGGGAGGAGCCCCCTTCACTCTCCGTGGTGGCTGAGGACTTTTCACCGTCCAGGAGGGGGCGATTCCTTACGCTAATACCAAATTTCAACAACATCGGTACCCTCATTTTCTATCTTGTTCTTATATTGAACATACTGCCCGGCAGGCTTGATATCCTGGTCTTCGGATTCGGCATCATAATTATTGCTTTCTTTGCAAGGGTCTCTATTCCTGAATCATTCAGGTGGGAAAAATCAACTGGAAGAGTAACTGAATCCTCAGAAACATTGAAATCCCTGACTATAGAAGATGAGGGTCAGAAGAGAAAAAAGCCGAATTCCCTCGCTGCTTTCTCCATCCTATCCATGCTCGCAGTTTCACAGTACCTGACTTTTGGGTTGATGACATATGTAATAGGGCCATATGAGTTTCCAGGGGCTTTTACAGACAACGTCATTGTTGCTGTTGGCATGGCAGGATCATCGGTCGCAGGCTTTATCGCTTTGCTGCTGATAAACCGGAACAGGACAAATTATACACTGTTCGCGTTTGGCGGCGGATTCTTGTCGCTGATAGCTATACTGGCAGTTGCATTCCTCAGCCAGGGTTTATTCGTGGCCGCTCCGATACTTTATTTCTATCCTCTTCTGTTCATAAGCATGATGTTCAGCGAATTTGCATGGGCTTCCCGCACTACATTGGAGCCTGAAATGTTCTCGACCTCGTGGAGAGCCTCATCTATTGGGCTGGTAAGGGTCGTTCCAATGATTGCCTATGCTCTTTCTATTGTATATACAAGCTCTCTTGGCCTCCTGCAGTACATAGAATTCAACGGGGTGCTCTGGTTCATAGGATTGCTTGGTGCAATATGGCTCAAGGCGATGAAGCTCGATACATCGAAGGTCAGCCTGGACTACGATGAGGAGTCTCAATCTAAAATGGAGATCTCACCTTGATCTTTTGGCGATTTCATATGATCTGTAACAAGAAAAGATGATCAGACGTGACCGAGGTAACGAGTGCGATTCCGAGCACCAAGGCGAGAATTGCTGCTATTATGAAGTATATGACAATGGCAATTATGGCTATCAAAATGGCATTGAGATATGTGGTCCTGTAAATTCCAGCTATTAACGCTATTGTGAGGAAAAGCCAGATAATCAAGCCTATTATGCCTATCAAGCTAAGCAGAAAGAAGAATATCACTATCAGGAAAGATGCACCCATTGACTCAAGTAGTGTGGATCTCTTCGTCAGTGCCTTGGCTGATAAATAGAGTGGAATGGAAAGAACTATCCATGAAACGATGAAAGCGACGATCGCAAGAAATCCGTCTGCAAAAATGCCTAGTGACATGTTAATAATTAATCCTCCATATCTATAAATTACTTCCGAATATTAACTACCACATGGAAATTGATGTTGAATGTAGTTTGCTTGAATATGAGAATACCAGCTCCCTGGAAGAAATAGGCAACGCAAAGCAAAGAATAGCATGGTATATTTCTTCCTAAATGCAATCGTTGGTCAAGAGTATAAATTTGTCTGCTTCCCTTTAGCCTTTTTTATATACTGAGATGCAATCCGCTTCCATGGTCATATATGCCCAGGACATAATGAAAAAGGTCAATGTAACGGTTCAGGGCGATCTAACTGCTCGCCAGGGTGCAAAGCTTATGGCAAATGACCGAGAGGGATTTCTCATCGTTCGTAAGGGAGACGGTAAGAGCAGCATTGTAACCGAGTGGGATA
>JAKATM010000133.1 GCA_021818765.1 Thermoplasmata archaeon
TCGTTATGACGACACCCGTTATTCCAACTGCGTCGTTAATTGCCTTTGCTTGCGGTCCTGCCTGCTGTCCCACAGCAGCATCCAGGACGTATAGGACCTGTTCAGGATTGAATGCGTTCTTGAGTTTAACTATCTCATCAAGAAGTTCCTTGTCAAGCGAATCCCTTCCGCTGGTATCAATAATCTTTATCTGGAATGAATCGAGTGCTTCGAGCCCTCTAGTTACAATCTTTACCGGATCTTTAAGCGACTTGTCGCCATAACATCCAGACTTTACCTGCTTTGAAATCTGTTCAAGTTGTTCCATAGCTGCTGGACGATGCACGTCAGCAGCTATCAAGCCGACTGAGAGGCCTTTCCTCATAAAAAACTTGGCAAGCTTTCCTGCAGAAGTTGTTTTTCCTTGCCCATAGAGGCCTACAAGCATAATTGTCTGGGGAGAGAGAGTCAGGTTGGATTCTACACCCATAATCTTTAGAAGCTCCTCGTAAATTATCTTCACAATGAAATCCTGAGGGGCCATACCGCTTGGAGGTTTTTCCTGTGTCGATCTCTCCTCAACGGTCTTGGAAAGATTAAGGGCTAGTTTTACGTTCACGTCTGCTTTGAGTAAAATTCTCTGCAAATCCCTGACTACCTCTTTGATGGTTTCCTGATCTACGTAGCTGGATTTTGTTATCTTCCTGATTGTTTCCCTTAAGGAGGCAGAAAAATTTTCCAATACCATTTGTCCAACGGAATGAAATCAAATCATGCCTATTTGCTTTTTCTTTTGATTGTGTCTGTATTAACCTCTACATGGACAAGGGTAACCCATTCTTCTTAACAGGAACACATTGAACGAAATGTTGCATATGTAAACAATCAAATACAAAAAAACACACGTTTTGCAGAACGAGTCTTTTCGCAATTTCCCAAGGCACATACAAAAATTAATAAGTCACGCTTTAATGCGTCTAGTGTCCACTTGAATTATCGTTATATTTGAAAGGTATTCTTAGATGACTGAAAATAAAAATGAAAAAAGAATGGTCTTCCCCGGAGACTCAATAGGTAGTGTGGAAGAGTATCTTCCCGGAGATAATGTAGCGGAGGAGTCTGGAAAACTTATCGCCCTTAGGGTGGGAGACATACTCGAAGATCCAAGAGATCTAAGAGTGTCTGTCAAGACATCAAAGAAGGTCATGAAGCCAAGCCCAGGCGACATAGTTTATGGTCAAATAATCAAGGGAGACAGTGGTCGCTACATAGTGGCAATCGGAGCTTTCAGGAGCAGCCGCTCTGGAGAACTCCTAGAAACAAAGCTCGAATCAACGCTCAAGATAGAAAGTAGAAGAGATGAGAGATTTCCGCCGGTGAGGGTAGGCGACTACATTCGTGGAAAACTTTTTCTTTCCAGATATGGGATGGATCTCAGCATCAGCGGACCAAACCTTGGGGTTCTTCTTGCGAAATGCCAGAGATGCAGGCAGGAACTAGTCCTCGAGAACGGAACTTTAAAATGCAAGAATTGTGATTTGACTGAACAAAGGAAAATAGCTTCGGATTATGGGAAGATTGATTTAAATGGTAAAGAATTTTAAAACCGGTGTAGAAGAGAGTACAGTCAAGGTGGAAACGCTCAAGAGCGAACTCTCCGTGATGAAGAAGGAAATAGAGGATATGAAAGAAATACTGCGTGGCCTCATACAGGTTGTAATGAGCCGCGACGGACCACTCGACGAGGACGAGTATAACTGAGGTTGACCTAAATGATAATGCCTGCCAAAATGCTAGAAGAAACGCTCAACAAGAAAGTTGCACTGCTGCTGAAAGACAATAGAATACTCGAAGGAGCACTTATCGGATATGATGACTACATGAACCTAGTTCTTGATGATGCTGAGGAAAAGGCCCAGGATGTCAACAAGAAGCTTGGAGTAGTTATAGTCCGCGGAAGCAATGTTGTTCGCATGGTTCCTCTATAATATATAGAATATAAATTTCAAATCAAAATATGACTTACTTTTATTGATGAGGGTTACGATAGACTATATAGACCTAGGTCGTAAGAACCCCTTTATATTCTGATTTCAAGAGATTGAATTTACAATATTAGCCACAAGAGTCGTACCGCTTGAAACCTCCGCACAAACACCAGGAGTTGATAGCAGAGTAGAATAAGTGTATTGTTCAAGGGGTTGTGGATCTATGAAACCTCCGTTTATTAGATACGTACCCTTTGGCCCAGTAAATATGGTTATCGTGTTTATGTGAGGAGGATTTCCAAGATAAGCAGAGGCTTTTGTGTAACCTGTGGCATCAACAATAGTGGTGAAAGCCTTCACTATATTGTAGATCGGGACAGGCAGGTTGTCTGCCTGTAGTTCAGAAAGAGCAACGGAAATAGCATTGGTGCTTGTAATATTGACATTAGGTGCATTATATCCTTGACTCATATATTCATTGTACATATAATATGAATCAAGGTTGATTGAATAACCGTTTACTCCTTTTACCGAGATAGGGCTGTTAGTGAACAAGAGTCCTGGTACGCTGGCAAGTTTTCCTTCATTTGGATCTGAAAAATGTCCAGAGACGCTCGAACTGATTGAACTGAATCCGTTCAGATAGTTGTATAGTTCCCATGAGTCACCTGCCCCGTAAGGGCAGCCCACCCAGGTCACGAAGTAAATGTTTACGCTATTTGATGGTGCGTAGTCCGAAGAATTCACTTTGTAATAGGTTCCGAAATCAGAAAAAGGGACATTGGCGGGAAGCGTGTAGCCGCCATTTGAAGTTGGTAGATGAACAAGATTGAAAGCAAAGACGGCTATTACCACTATTACTACAATTACAACCGCTACTACCTTAAGATGTTTCTTAAGCAAAGCAATCGGATAAGGGGGTGCATTCTTCCTTTCTTGTTCTATCTTTTGTGCCCTGATCTGTGCTTTTTTGTTACTTCGCCTACTCATTTCGCACTACCTATAAAAATTCAAGTTATAATCTTTTCTTAACGTCTCTTTCTGATTGAACAGAAATTAAGAAATATCAAACTGTCAATGGGTCTAGAATTAAATGAAGCAACTGGATAGTTATGAAAAGACGTGATAGAAGCAAAAGGCAATTAGCTACTGGAGGCGAAAAGACTAGGCACATCGTATCTTCAGGTTTTGAAAAACCATGCAGGTCAGGTGTAGCAGTAAAATTTGTAAAAGCAACAGGAAAATTGCTGGGATTGAGACGCATCTTACATCATTGGACGAAGTCACCTGGACTAATTTTAGTTTACAATGAATTGGATTATGGTATTTGGCAATCAAGTTGAAAAAGAAATTAAATCTAACAAGATTGGACTCTTGTGAGATAAAATATTAGTGGAGAACCGAAAAACAACAATCCAAATAGTTAATAACAGTTAAATAAGGATTATTGAAAATATATGTTGCTAGAGGTTTTTTATTAACGTTTCTCAATATCCAGCCTTAGCTGGGGTCAAAAACATCGTATTGCTGTAGAGCATCGAGAAATTGAGATGAGGCCGGGACCGGGAATTGAACCCGGGTCCGGGGATCCACAGTCCCCAAGGATATCCACTACCCCATCCCGGCCATGCAGAGACGGAATATTGGCAAGCTTAATTAGGTTTTTTCGCTCCTTGTTTTGACCTTTGAGCCAATAATTAATGCCTCCATGTCACGCGATGGGTACTTATGATGAGCATATATCCTGGGCACGCTGATCAGGACCTTTGCTTGGAAGAAAATGTCTCCAATATCGCTGTACTGCCTTTCAACAAATTCCCTTGTCTTCATGTTGTGAATTGAATATATGACTGAACCATATCTTGCAGCGGTTCTGATAAACGGCAGGTCGGCATGTTTCCTGACGGACCCAAATGGTGGGTTCATAAGGATAGTGTCAACACGGGTGTCGAATGCACTTATATCTGATCTGTAAACTGATACCGGGAGGCCACTGCAGTTTGTCTCACAGAGATCCGTCATAGATTGATCCGAATCCAGGGCATAAACATGTTTTGCACCCATAATGGCGGAGCCGAAAGCTAGCAAACCGTTTCCGCATCCTAGGTCAGCAACGGTTTTTCCTTCTAT
>JAKATM010000134.1 GCA_021818765.1 Thermoplasmata archaeon
CACGGCTTCCCAGGGGTTCATTATTATGTTGACCAGCGTGCCGTCGTAATCGAGGAAGATAATGGGATTGCCTTTGCTTATCTTCATGAAGGCAGCCAGAGCATCAGCGGCTGACGAAATCTTCACCATCCCGTCGCAAGGAAGCCCATCCGCTTCAGCGATGGGAGGAATTGCGACTTTCTTATATATGGATGAGTTATATCTATATTGTGCTCAAGACCCTTCAGATAAAGCTGCTTCCTGATGAAGAGCAAAAACAGGCTCTCGTTGATACTTTCGTGGCTTTCAATGAGGCATGTGACTTTGCTTCCAAAATTGCCTTTGAGAAGAAGCTTTACAACAAGGTCTTTTTGCAAAGAATCGTCTACAGGGACATCAGGGAGAAGTTCAATCTTGCTGCGCAGCTCGCCGTCAGGGTCATAGCGAAGGTCGTGGAAACATACAAGGCAGACAGGACAACCTTTCATGTATTCAGGGATTTTGGATCCATTGTCTATGATCCGAGGATACTGAGCTTCAAAGGCATTGATCAGATCAGTGTCAGCACCGTTCATGGCAGGATACGGATACCCATGACCATCGGAAAATACAGGAAGATACCCTTTGAGAGGATCAGGGGGCAGTGCGATCTTGTCAGGAAGAATAAATTGTTCTATCTCATGGTTGCCGTCGAAACCCCTGAAGAGGCCATTATCAAGCCAGAAAACATCATGGGCGTGGACATGGGTATCGTAAACATCGCTGTGGATTCCACCGGCAAATACTACTCCGGTGATCAGATCAATGAGGTCAGGGATCACAATGCCGATCTCCGTTCCAGGCTGCAGGCAGTGGGATATAACCATGCAAGCAGGAAATCCGCAAAACGCCATCTGAAGAAACTCTCCGGGAAGGAGAGGAGATTTGCAAGAGATACCAACCATGTGATATCCAAGGAGATCGTTCATAAAGCCAAAGGCACCTCCTCCGCAATTGCCATCGAGAACCTCGATGGCATAAGGATGAGGACAACCGTTAGGAAGGGCAAAAGGTACATCCATAATTCATGGTCTTTCCACCAGATCAGGTCGTTCATTGAATACAAGGCAAGGGAAGCGGGCATTCCAGTCATCGCAATCGATCCCCATAACACCAGCAGGGAATGCCCTATATGCCATACCATAAGCAAGAAGAACAGGCCTGAACGATCTCAGTTTAGATGCATTTCCTGTGGCCTTGAGGGTGAAGCTGATTACATTGCTTCCCTCAACATCAGGAACAGGGCTGCCGTCAGCCAGCCTATTGTGGCGGGTGCTATTTTTGATCATATCGATCCCCCAGCTGCAAGCCAACGTGCTTCAGCCGTTGGTAGTTGACCTCTGCGATCCATCTGAGAAATTCTTGATTTCATTCACCCACCAGTTTATGTCATGGTTCTGCACGTTTTGCTTCAGTTTGTTCAGTCTTGCCATCTTCTCGTCGTGTCCCATCTTAAAAGCTCTGACTATGGTTTCTGCTGTTCCCTCGAGATCGTTCGGGTTCACGATCAGCGCTTCCTTCAGGTCTGCGGATGCCCCTGCGAATTTGGAAATTATCAGGACGCCTTTCTTTGTGGCGTTGACAAATTCCTTGCTAACTAGGTTAAGACCGTCAAACAGCGGGGTTATCAGGGCAACGTCGGCAGAGACATAATAAGAAAGGAGGGTCTTCTGGCTTATCTTTCTGTAGATATATATGATCGGGTACCAGTTCAGTGACCCGTATTCACCGTTCACCCTTCCTATGGTCATCTCCAGTTCCCTCTTCATTGTAAGATATTCCTGCACGCCGGTCCTGCTGGGCGTAACGATCATGAGAAAAACAAATTTTTCGCTATATTCCGGGTGCATCCTAAGCAGCCTCTCAATGGTAAGCACCTTCTTTGTAAGGCCCTTGGTATAATCGAGCCTGTCTATGGAGAATATTACCTTCCTGCCATTGAAGGAATGCCCTCCAAGTGGTCTTACGTTGTCGGTTGAATAGTACGAAGTATCTATGCCGAGCGATATTGAATGAACCTTTCGCCTGATATCGCCGTACCCACCCTTTATAGACCTGTAGCTTGATATGAAGTTCTCGGCATAAGTGTCGTTGTGAAACGTTATCACATCAGATCTGGCTATGCTTGCCATTATCTCATCGGATCTGGGCAACGTTGCGAAGAATTCGCTTGCGACCCAGGGAATGTGCCAGGTGAATATTATCCTGTTCTTAACCCCCGCCTCCCTGAGGATTCCTGGAACGAGGCTCAACTGGTAGTCATGGATCCATATGATCATTTTTTCATCCAGATTCTCCATGATTGCCTTGGCAAATTTCCGGTTGACTTCATAGTACGCACTGAATCCAGTGACGGTGAACTTTATCCTTTCCCTGAAATAGTGAAATAGGGGCCACAGTGTCCCGTTGGAGAAATCGTCATAAAAACCTATTTTCTCGTACTTGGATAGCAAAACCCTCTCTATGCTGTACGTTTCCAGCTTCTCGTGCTGGTAATCCCCATCGAGCCTGCCATCGCCCCAGCACACCCAGGTGCCACCCTCATTCTGCATGATCCTGCGCATTGCGGTTACAACGCCGCCGATGTTCTCTCTTGCCACATGTTTTCCATTTACCTTCTCGTGGCTAATGGGTGAACGGCTGGTGACAATAAGGTAGGACACATTCATATATCTGTTTATATTATATAAGTGCCATAGTAAGTGTTTTAATGTCTAAGGAGCCGGCCGAAAGAGCTGCTGTTTCCATGGGGACGCTGACCCCCCTGATTCCAGACCCTTTACTGCCGAACGCCGACGGCATCGCGAATCTCACTCTCTTTTTTTGCTTTGTGAAAGGGTTCGTCCCTCCGTGGGCTTAAGGGATATGACCAGAGCAGTTGATATCAGCATGACCGGGATGGCAGTATTTGGATCCGTGCCGTACCCTCCGATAATTCCAAAATCCTGGAAGACGACCCAGACAAATAGAGATACAGCGGCCGTAACCCATGCCGCAATCCTTCTGGATCGGATCCATAAAGCAGAAATGATAAGAAATGCAGCGACAATGGCGGCATTCCATACAAGTGGGTTTGCCAGCAGGGCTGTGGAGAAGACCGAAATCGTGTGCTGAAGGAAAACTGGCTGAATGTTGGAAGCCATTGCACCCGCAAGGGATGAGAGGGCTGAGCCGGACCAGTATGCGTTTGAAGGCATCGCCTGCTCTATTGCAGAAATCAGGAAAACAGAGAATAAAAACGCCGACATGATCTTTGCTGCCATTTCATCCGTTATGTCTGGAATAAGGATTGCAGCCACCATCACGTAGATCAGGGCCGATCCGGGGAAGCCAGAGAGATAGGATGCGCCCCCTGTTAGAGTACCACCCAGTCCCTCGCCAAGTACCCAAACGATTGTGCCCCATACTATTGAGAGAAGCAGGATGGATTTCAGCAGTAACTTCCTGCTTACCAGCAGGAGTCCAACTCCTATGGTTATCTGCAATATTGCTGATATCGCGTCGAATAGGACCGGGTAATTTTTCCATTCTGATACAATTCCTATAAAAAACGGCTGAATTAATGCTGGAAGACCTAGAACTACAGGTATTATGACAGATGACAGGAAGCCATAGGACATCTCAGGCTGTAGCTGTAATGCGCCGTCCAGTATCCAAAGTGCTCCGAATGTTACCTTGATCATGTGCCTGAAACCAGTTTCCGCCGGGAAGCTCGCCCTGTCATGATATGCAATTATGATAATTGGTGTGAGCGTTATGGCAAGCCCTATGGAGGTATAGAGAAAGAGCCGGTACTTATCCCCCCATGGCGTAAAATAATTCTCCGAATCTGAAAGCATTATTAAAATTACAAGTACCGACATTGAAATGAGGATTGCGAAAAGAAGCATGGTTTTCCTATTGTCCGCCTTTAATATGTCCGTGGAAATCACAAAAAATGATGTGCGGGATAAAGATAAAAGGTAGACCTTACATTTTAGGCTAAAGTACTCTAAAACTAATATAGAAATGAATATCGTTTATAGGTGGTTGCGGATCTTTGTCCGTTGTTTGGAAAATTATTAAA
>JAKATM010000135.1 GCA_021818765.1 Thermoplasmata archaeon
ACTCGTGGTCTTTCCACCAGCTCAGGTCGTTCATCGAATACAAGGCAACTGAGGCAGGCATCCCCGTTATCGTTGTGAATACACGCAACACTATCATGGAATGCCCAGCATGCCATACCGTAGACAAGGGGAACAGGCCTGAACGATCCCAGTTCAGATGCATTTCCTGTGGGCTTGAGGGAGAGGCAGACTTCATTGCATCCCTCAACATCAGGAACGGGGCTGCCATCAACCAGCCTATTGTGGCGGGTGCTATTTTTGATCATTCGATCCACCCAGTTGCAAGCCAACATGCTTCAGCCGTTGGTCGTTGACAATATTTTAAAATACTCTTTTTTAATGTCTACAACTATGCCATCAGATAGCGGCATCACTTTAAGAGTAGCAGAAGCAAATTCAACTGACCCTGGCATGTCAAGGGTCAGGCTGGACGAGGAATCCAGGATGTCACTCGGGGCAGAGATTGGGGATGTCGTTGAGATTGAAAAAGTAAAGAAGACCGTGGGACGCGTTTATCGTGCGAGGCCTGAAGACGAGAATCGCGGCATCGTACGTATAGACAGCGTAATGAGAAACAACTGTGGTGCTTCAATCGGTGACAAAGTAAAGGTTAAGAGAGTTATTGCCGAAGAGGCAAAGCGTGTGACGCTTGCACCAATTATACGCAAGGACCAGAGGCTGAAGTTCGGCGAAGGCATTGAAGAATTTGTCCAGAAGGCACTTATCAGGAGACCTATGATTGAGCAGGACAATATTAGTGTGCCCGGCCTCACGCTTGCAGGGCATTCTGGTCTGCTTTTCAAGGTAATCAAAACAATTCCACCCAAAACACCGATTGAGGTCGGTGAAACCACAAAAGTGGAGATACGCGAAGAACCCGCTTCTGAGGTTCTCGAGGACGTTTCAAGGATTAGTTACGAGGATATAGGAGGACTTAGGGATCAGCTTGGAAAGGTCAGGGAGATAATTGAACTTCCACTCAAGCATCCGGAGCTTTTTGAAAGACTTGGTATACATCCGCCGAAAGGAGTCCTTCTTTATGGTCCGCCGGGAACAGGCAAAACCCTTATCGCCAGGGCAGTCGCGAATGAAAGCGGCGCAAACTTCTTCTCTATAAATGGACCTGAAATAATGAGCAAGTATTATGGTCAGAGCGAGCAGAAGCTGAGGGAAATATTCCTAAAAGCGGAGGAATCCGCTCCTTCCATTATATTCATCGACGAAATAGACTCAATTGCCCCAAAGAGGGAAGAGGTGCAGGGAGAGGTAGAAAGGAGAGTGGTTGCACAACTTCTCACTCTGCTGGATGGACTGAAGGAACGCGGTCATGTTATAGTAATCGGCGCCAGCAACAGGATTGATGCAGTTGATCCTGCCCTAAGGAGGCCGGGCAGGTTTGACAGGGAAATCAACATCGGTGTTCCAGACAAGAACGGCAGGAAAGAAATTCTTTCCATCCATACAAGGGGAATGCCCATGGGAATGTCGGAACAGGAGAAGAGCGAGTTCCTTGATGAAATTTCTGAATACACATACGGTTTCGTGGGCGCCGACCTGGCTGCCCTTGCCAGGGAATCAGCAATGAATGCCCTAAGAAGGTATCTCCCTGAAATTGATCTTGATAAGCCTATACCCGCTGAAATCCTAGAGAAGATGGCCGTCAGGAAAGATGACTTCATGGAGGCTCTCAAGCTGATAGAACCGAGCAGCCTCAGGGAAGTCACAGCCGAAATTCCCAATGTTAAGTGGACGGATATAGGCGGCCTGAGCGAGGTAAAGAGTGAACTCAGGGAAGCCGTTGAGCTTCCACTGCTGAAACCAGACGTGTTCAAGAAGCTCGGCATAAGGCCGTCGAAAGGATTCATGCTTTACGGCCCACCTGGTGTCGGTAAGACCCTTCTTGCGAAAGCCGTGGCAACCGAAAGCAAGGCAAATTTCATTTCAGTGAAGGGGCCAGAGGTCCTGAGCAAGTGGGTAGGCGAAAGCGAGAAGGCTGTAAGGGAAATATTCAAGAAAGCTAAACAGGTAGCACCGTGCATTGTGTTCCTGGACGAGATCGATTCGATTGCACCAAGACGTGGCTCACTTGGAGATTCGGGCGTGACTGAGAGAATGGTAAACCAGCTTCTTACCTCCCTTGATGGCATCGAAACCCTTCAAGGGGTCGTTGTTATCGGCGCAACAAACAGGCCAGATATAATTGATAATGCTCTTGTAAGGTCCGGAAGGTTCGACAAGATGATTTACATTCCTCCACCAGACAGGGAAAGCAGGTTGAAAATATTTGAAGTGCACACGAAGAGCATGCCTCTCTCGAGAGACGTGAACCTCGAGGAACTGGCGGAAAAAACCGATGGATATGTCGGCGCCGACCTTGAAAACCTGTGCCGTGAGGCTGGAATGATGGCTTACAGGGAAAACCCAGATGCTTCGGAAGTATCACAGAAGAACTTCGTAGAGGCAATGCGGGTCATCAGGCCTTCCGTTGACGAGAACGTCCTGAAATTCTACAAGAACATTGCCCAGGAAATGGGAAAAACAGTTCAGGAGAAGAGAAGACAGGTCGAGGAGCTGGGACTTTACCAGTAGTCCCTGTTGAAGGAGAGATATCATGGAAAACAGGAAATTCAGCACTGACATTATCGGCAAATCAGTTGTAACGACAACGGGCCAGTTAATCGGCAAGCTGGACAATCTTGTTGCGAACCTGGAAACCGGAGAAGTAACAAACCTGCTGGTAGAACCCGCTGAGGGATCCATTATACAGGCAATAGAGAGAGATGGATCCGGGCGTTACGTGATATCACTAAAGCGAATCCGCTCTACAGAGGATGTCGTTGTAGTTGATCTATCTTCCGTATCTGCAAAGAAGCCATGACTAGGAAGCACTGAAGCACTAAGACATGTTATCTTTCGATAAGGTAGGGTCTAGGGTCTTAATTCGATTGAGATTGCTTAGAAACACATGGATTGAGATCCTGAATTAACTCCTTGGGAAATCGATGCTGCTCTAACTTTGACAGCTAGATTAATGTGGAGGTTCTCTGATGAAATCGGTATGCGGTTCATCCTGTAAAGCATGAACGCCGGCATGTTTTCCAAAGAGAGAATGTTAGTGAGGCACGGTGGCGCCTGCAACGTACCGAAGTATTCCTGCAGCACCGCCGAATGCCCTGATCAGAAGCTTTCCCTCATCGCTTTCCTCGCTGATAAGTTCTACCGTTGCTGAGGACTCATCCGCCATTTTATATAGAATCTCGATGAGATCCTCCTTGCTTGTGATATTTACGTCTGAACCGCATTTTGGGCATTTAATGTCATCGGCACTTTTCCTGTATTCCTTGCCCTGGTAGCCGCAATTCGGACATGTGTATTCTATCTTGTTCAGGTTTATTCCCTCTGAAAGAAGCAAGATATCCAGGGACTTATTCTCAAGCGACTGCAGTATGGACTGAAGACCGTATACACCCAGGCCACCGTCGCTCTTTTTTATCTCCATCATAAACCTGTTCATCAGTTCCTTTTCCCTCGTTATCTTCATATCCTTCACCGATGATGCAGCCTTCTCGACCAATTCCCTAAGACCAGTTTCATCGGTATAGCCAAGGTCAAAGAGATCTTTTACCTTCTGTTTTATCTCATTCCTGAGATAATCTCTCTCAAAGAAGAAGTTCTTGGTAGATCCTGGGCCACCAATGAATACTGCTTTCATGTCTCTGATTACGGGCATGAACGCATTGTTCACGATTTCACCAATCTTCTTGAAATATTCATGGGCCGCTATCTCTATAAGCCTCTCATACCTTCGTGAAGACTGGCCCCCTTGATGGTGCTTGCTCGGGACAAGTGATTCCTCGTTTGCCACCATCTGAATGTTTGTTCCGTTGAGAAAGCCTATAGTGGCCTCCTTTCTGTCAACAACTATCAGTCCGTAGATATCCTTTTCCTGCAACTGTACCCTGAGCTGCTCTGTGTGGAAGACAGAGTCACATTTATACATGAATGTCTGGATCGGCTCAGGCGGTTCAATGATCTTCGTATACATCTCTGTCTGATCACCTCTTGTTGCAATATGACCAACAA
>JAKATM010000018.1 GCA_021818765.1 Thermoplasmata archaeon
CACTTGTAAATATCTTAGCATCTAATTCCAGTATATACAAGATACGTTGTAACAGAATCCTCTAGGGGTTGGCTCAGGCCCATTACTTCAAACGTGAAAGTTATGGTCAGGTTTTTTACCATGTTCTCAAGGCTGTTTAACATCATGATCCACCCGATCCCATTTCTGCTTCCATTTGAACCAAACATTCCGAAATGGAACTCATCAACTGGTTTTACAGGCGATGGATATTGGAGTGGAAATGTCCATGAAACTTGCTTTCCAGATCTCTTCTCCATCGGTATAGAAATATTGTTGATATTACAAGAATAAGATAGATAACTCATAGAACTCAGTCTGCTATTGGAGATGTTTGCCGGTGTTCCTGGAGCAGAGATGCTTATCTGTAAACTGACGTAAGTCGGATGAAGATCGGTGAAATTGCCGTCAAGCCAGAACACTATGTCAGGCGAAAAACAACCATATGCAGTATCATCAACGTAAGTCATACTGCTAAGATATAATGAGCCCAGCGTTTTATTGCCGGAATACAAGTATGCAGTTTCGTTGATTAGGGACTCCCTGCTGTAATTAAGTCTTGCATTATAATATGACGGCAAGGTGAAGTTCCCGACAATTGTGCCACTTCCAGACGCATTCTGAAAAGTAAGATTGGGTTGAGGTTGGAGTAGCTCGTAGAATGAAATAGGAGCAGCAACTATGATGACTGCGATGACAGCGAACATGATCATCTTATTGCTCTTCTGAATCATGAAACAAGATACTTCTATAAGATATATAAACTGCTTTGTATGGGTTAAAAGAAATCACAGAATTAGGGTCTGTTAAGGGAAAACGTAGTCTTCTATAATCTTGGATATAATGTGTCCCACCGCTATGTGGCATTCCTGGATTATTGCAGTCCTCTTGCTGGCGATCTTGATACTATAATCAGCCAAATCAGCGCATCTGCCACCATTTGATCCTGTCATAGCAAGCGTTAGGCATCCTATTTTTTTTGCAGCTTCAATCCCCTTAACAACGTTCTGTGAGTTACCGCTTGTCGATAGACCAATAACCGCATCGCCTGGCAAGCAGAAAGCTTCCACCTGTCTGCTGTATACTGCTTCGTATGAATAATCATTGGCAATCGCTGTCAGCGACGATGTGTTAGCATGCAACGCCAGTGCGGGCAGGGGCTTTCTCTCTTTTTCAAACCTGCCCACAAGTTCAGCCGCAATGTGCTGTGAATCTGCTGCACTTCCTCCATTCCCGAATAGAACAAGTTTGCCTCCCTTCTTGATTTTCTCCGCTATCTTGACTCCAACACTGTACACAAGATCTGAGCTAATCTGGCTCCTGGCTTGAATTCCTTCGTTAATGTAGGCAACTATTTCTTCCTTCTGCATGAAAGAAGATAATTTCTCAAGCTTTATATTTTTCCAATGATATTCCTATCTCTTGCCTGCAAATGAGAGCCAAGGGTCAGCAAAGATAAAGAAGTCATTGCTGAAATACGGAATTTTCCCTGCTTTCATCATATATAGCGGCATATGGGCTTATGTTGTCCTGCTCAGATATTATTCCTTCAATGCCAACGTATTTGATCTTGGCCTTGCTTCGAGTGCTTTGTATTCGGTTTTCCACGGCGGTCTGATTGCAAGCGCTGAGAATCCCAGGCCCTTCCCTTTTTCGAAGATGATGATACTTGTTCTTGCACCATTCTACTACTTTTTCCCAAATCCTGCCTGGCTGCCGGTCTTTCAATCAATCTGGATCGGGATGGGAATTTTTCCGCTATACTATATTGCAAGGACTGCGCTGCATGACGAAAAATATGCAGCCATTGTCGGCATGACTTATCTGCTTTACTACCCCCTTTCTGGGGTTAACTGGTTTGATTTCCATTTCATGGCTATGTTTCCGACTTTCTTTCTTACCGGGTTTGCCCTCAGGCTGTCTGGGAGGAACAAGCTTTCGCTCCTGGCTATGACGTTCGCTACAATCTCGGATTACCTTGTTCCTTTGATCCTGGTCTTTTACGTCGTATATATTGTAATCGACCCAAGGTCTTCAGTAAGCAGAAAGAGACGTCTTCCCTATGTGCTAGAAATACTTGGGATAGCCATGTTTGTTTTTCTTGGTGCCATAATCTATTCAGGAAATCTTATACCTTTGGATTATACGGGATTGTCTGGAGCTTCCTACAGTGCCGTATACTCATCAACATTTCTTCTCAAGGCCCAGTATATTGGGCAGATGCAACTTCCTTCATTTTTCATTTCCTTTATTTCACCCGAATCCCTGATTATGTCCGTTCCGTATTATACACTGGCCTTTGTTAACAATTATCAGCCATACCTTTCGACGATGTACTTCCAGTACCCTGCACTGACGGCACCGATAACGTTTGTCGCTTTTGCACTTGGGCTGGCAAGGATAAAAGACACACTTAACAGAAGATTCACGAAGGGGAGGTTTAGGGTAACCTGGAAGGCCTTGGCGGTCTCCGCACTTTTCTTCAATCTTGCACTCTTTTCCCTCTATACGCCAATAGGGGAACTTTACACTTCATCTTACCATAATAAAGAACTCGCTTCTGTTTTGACAGGCAATGATTTCAGTTACAACGCAATATCTTCCGTTCAGATAGAACCCTACGATACCGCTCTAATGAAGGCAATTCAGATGGTACCTGCGGGATCTTCTGTCCTTATACAGAACAATATGCCAGAGCTCGTTGCAGGTTATAACTGGACTTTACCAGATTTCTATGTCAACGGAACCTATCCTACTTACATCCTTGTGGACCCGTATTCGTACTATTATGATCATTATAGCGTTGCCTATCATGTAACAAATTATACGATGCAATCCCTCTCTAAGGTACTGCTTGCCTCTGGAAGATACTCGGTATTGTTTTCTGAAGAGAACATAACCCTGTATATGCTCTAAAAACGTGGAGTTGGCAGATGCGTGCCGGCACAACATAATTTATTAACACATTATTATGATCTCGGTTTAAGATGAAGTTTTCCAGGCTGACGTATTTTGCGTTTTTTCTTGCAATAACTCTTCGTCTTGTGGTACTCCTCACATCAAGACCATTTGTCTTTGGTGGTGATTCTTACTCTTATATTGCGCTCTCAAGGGAAATAAGCGGAAACTCCTATCTCATACCATATTCAAACCAGATCCATTTTCCGGGGTCTGAATTTATTTTTCCACCTGCAATTCCATATTTCCTCTCCCTTTTTGTACCAGTCATGAGCACTTTTGATCTTCTTGCCATTCTTACTTTTCTGGATATTTTACTTGGAAGCGTTCCCGTGTTTCTCGTATCGTCAATCACGTCAAGGCTGGGTGGCAAAAATCCAGGAATCATAAGTGGGTTCATTTATGGAACCTTTCCCGCCTTCATATATCTTGACACCTGGGGAGACGTTGCACAAGTGCTGGGGATTGTAGTTATACTTCTCCTGATCCTCTTGCTGCTTGATGTATTGGACAATCCTGATTCAAGAAGGTTTACGTTCTTTGCCTTCCTTGCACTTGTTTTCCTTGCGTTCAGCCATGACCTTTCCTTCTTTTTCTCATTGTTCTTTATCCTGATTTCTATCATTATGATCGTTGTTTTAAACGCGAAGAAGCGGCAAAAGGTTTTTTCAATTCAACCAGTGCTCGTAATACTTTTCTCTGGCGGAATAGCGGGATCGACATGGTATATTCTTCATCCTGCATGGATATCATTTATAATTGAAGGTTTTCTTTCAAGAAGTACTCATTCAACAGTTACTGTTTTCGGGCTTGCTTCCTCTATATCGCCGCTCTTTGCAGTGCCGTATGGATACAATATACTTGCATTCATATTCTTTGCCTTGCTCTTGATATCGTGGTTATACACACATCTTGCAGGATGGACGAATGATAAAGTCCTTCTTGACGCACTAATGTTAGCATCTCTTATACCCGGTGTTGTTTTTATATCCAACCCGGTCCTGTTTTCAAGATTCCTCTATTTTGCATCATTGGGTTACTCAATAGCTGGTTCCATTCTCCTGGGGGACATCCTGGCATATCAGGGAAAGAGACCTTCCTTGAACCTAAGGAGGTTGCAATTTGTCGCCAAGGTTGTTGTATTTCTCATAATAGCAATGTATCTTTCCCTTTCTGTAACTATTAATGCCTCATCTCATGCGTATTATGTTAGTGGTGGCGGATCGGGCAATACTTTTGATGAGAATGTCATCCTCTCAGACTGGATTGGGTCTCATGATACTGGAGGAGCGGTAGCTGCACCTCAGCAGATAGGTTTCATGATCATGGCGTACGCAAATGTACCTGTGCTTGTGAATGAAAATAGCACATTGCTTACGCAGAAAGTGGAAGTGTCGGAGAGCTTTGCAGCAGGCGAATTAATATCCCTAACTGGAAATATAACGCTTGTTAAGGATATTGTTACCGAGTATTCGGTGCAGTATGTAGTTACGAATCAAACCATCCATACTGATATTTACAAACCTGTTTTTTCAAATAGTTTTTATACTGTCTATAG
This sequence comes from Thermoplasmata archaeon, assembly GCA_021818765.1. GTDB lineage: Archaea > Thermoplasmatota > Thermoplasmata > Thermoplasmatales > Thermoplasmataceae > UBA582. The sequence continues at coordinate 4,535 of JAKATM010000018.1, forward strand.
GATCACGATTTGAATGTTCAGAAAGCCTGAACATACCTGAGTGGTGGATGTCGGGTATGTTTGAGCTATGAAAGGAGGCTAAGATTGACAAACAAGGAGTCCACCTCGAGAGAAAGGTTCTTTTCAAACCTGAGGGTAAGAAGACTGCTTTACCTGGTCTATGGCATATTTTTCATAAATTATGCCTTCATAGCATGGGGTCTGGTCGGTTATCTGGACATAATTGCTCTTGTATTGATCTGGGTAATTCTTGTTCTTGCCTTTATATTCGTTCTATACTCAGTTTACGAGGGGGATGATTCAAAATATGTCAAATATCTTTCATTTGCGGCTTTTGCACTTTCTTTTGCCCTGTTCATAGATATTATGATCAGGTTTGCCCCTGCATATGGAACGGATGAGATTGCCATCGACACCTACGCGAGCTATCTCTTCGTGCATGGGAAGGATCCATACATCAATGCAAATATGGTCAATGTTTTCAAGGTCACCGGATTCCCGAAAAGCCTCATTACGCCATTGCTTAAGGGAGGAGCCGTCCAGTTCCTAATTTACCCTGGCCTTGCCGTCCTCCTCTTTGTTCCGACTGTTTTGCTTCACGTGCCCAGTTATTCGATACTGCTTTTCTTCAACTTGCTTGCGTTCATCGTTGTTTACCTTTACTACAGGAATACTCAATTTACGTTTGCAGCACCAGCCCTCGCTGTCGCCATGATTGTAAACATGGAATATGCTGTTTTTTCCATAGGCGGAGTCACAGATATCGTCTGGGTTACGTTTGTAGCAATTGCATACTTCTTCAGGAAAAAGCCCTGGATTTCAGGACTGATGTTCGGCCTGGCGGTGTCGTTCAAGCAAACACCTCTTCTGATACTTCCTTTCTTTCTTTTCTTCCTATATAATGAAAATAACCTGAAAAAAGATGCGGTATACAAGTTCCTTGTTGCAGGCATACTCGCATTTGCAATAACTAATGCGCCTTTCATTCTGGCAAATGCCTATGACTGGGCGATTAACATAGCGGAGGTTGCTTTCCAGCCAATCATAGGTGTAGGAATTGGACCATCTATAACCTCATTTGCAGGCTTCTTATACATTCCTTCTATCGTCTTTACCATCATATCGATTTCACTCCTCTTCATATTTTTTGTTCTGTACGTGGAGAACTATTCAAAGCTAAGATTTGCATTCTTCACTTTCCCGATTGTGGTTTTCCTGTTCAACTTCCGTGTGCTGGAGAATTACCTTATTTTCTGGCCTTTCCTCATTTTTCTAGTTTTACCTGATATAAGCAGGAGCATTCAAACGCATAAGGAAACACAAAAGACCAGCAGGTTTGTCTTCTTTTCCGGGCTTACAGGAGGCAGAAAGATAGCAGCCGTTATTCTGGTCCTCCTAATAGCAGGGGGCGGGGCAGCTTCTGCTGGGTATGAGATTACACATGATACTTCGCATGCACCCTTTTCGATTATGAATGTAACCGGAGGGGCAGATCCTCTCAACGCTCCTGGTGACATCACAATGCTAACGATCTCAATGAACTACACCCCTCTAGAAGGATCAAGCCTTAATGCGACCCCTCTTTACCGTATTTTCCCGAATGCCCAGCTTGACAATGTAAATTCTCTTCTATGGTCTTCCTCATCTTTCCTCAACCCCGGGATAAACAATCTTTCCATCTACCCTGATACTGCAAGCGATTTTCTTCCACAGAACACCACGTTCAGGATAGAGGCTTATTATGGTAACTACTCATCATATTTCACCGTGTCCAAGCCTATTCCTGTCAATAACGAGCTTCCATTTGCAGACCCGTCTCTCATATACCCCACATATTCTGGAAGCGATCCATACCCTGGTTGGTCCGTGAAGGTATCCGGGACATATTTCTATTCGTATAGGTACCTGCCTGATGGCATAAATTTCACCCTGGCAAAGGATTTAGCTCCTCAATCCAGGTCAAATTATGTCTATATGACCACAGGAATTAATTTCACCTATCTGGCAAATCATGGTGCTGTGTATTCATACAATTATTCCGGAGACTATTCGACGTTGAATCTGTCGTCTGGTGTTTCAAATTTTACTTTTTCCAACTTCTCGGGTGTGCTGCTATCCTTCGATAACGGCTATGAAAATTGTTGGATTGGCTATTCCAAGCTTATAAACGGTACTTATTTCAGGATGATAAACAGAACAAACATGATGGAGGTTTCAAACCAAAATATCATTAACTTCCGTACTTTAATGGACAACCTGAATAAATATAACTGGAGCTATGATAATTCAATGTTTTCATTTGTCGTTGGAACTTCCGGTAACGTTGCAAATATCACAGGCGAATTCTATAATGCCACATTATACGCAGGTTCCGGTGCTTCTTCCAGCATAGAGACATCTGGGCAATCCAACGCAGTGCAATCTTTCGCTGCCTCATTCTATATGGAAGATAAAAGATGGTAGAAATCTCCCTCGAGATCCCAACATACAATGAGGCGGGAAATCTTCCAGTTCTTGTAGAAAGGCTTGAAGGGCTGGACCTTGACCTTGAAATAATCATCATTGACGATAATTCCCCGGACGGCACATATGAGGTTGCTGAGAGACTTGCACAGCAGTACAAGAATATCAAGACTCTTAAGAGGCCTGGTAAGCTTGGGCTTGCGTCTGCCATTTCGGATGGCCTTAAGCTGGCTACTGGCAACTATGTAGCAGTAATGGACGCTGATTTGCAGCATCCACCTGAGACGCTCCTGAAAATGGTGGAAGAGGCAAAGAAGGGAAATGACATAATCATAGCTTCCCGTTATACAGATAAAGGCAGGATAGAAAAGTTCGGCTTTTTAAGAAGGCTAACATCGAAAGGTGCCACTTTTTTGACACATGCACTCTTGAGGGAGACCAGGAGCATCAAGGATCCCATGTCCGGCTTCTTCATTTTCCGGAGAAGCATCCTTGACGGAAAGAAAATAGAATCCAGCGGTTACAAGGTTCTCCTGGAACTCCTGGTAAAAAGCGGAAGTGAAACGAAAGTAACTGAAATACCTTATGTTTTTGGAAAACGCACGCTTGGCGAGAGCAAGCTTACAGTTGGCGAGAATCTCAAGTTTATCAGCCTCCTCCTGATGCTTTCCCACTACAGGCCTGTAAAGTTCATAACTGTCGGCATCACGGGCATACTGGTTAATGAGGGCCTTCTCTTTTTCCTCCATACATATTTTGCCATGTCGCTGCTATTTGCAGGCATGATCTCGATAGAAACTTCTATTCTGACCAATTTCTTATTAAACCACTTCTGGACATTCAGGGACAGGAGCGTTGGAGGCTGGGTAAGAGGGGTTTTGAAATATAATTTGGTTGCGCTTCCAGGTGCAATAATCAACCTCCTGACACTGTTAAAACTGTCTGCCATAACGCATTATCTTATTGCAAATATAATAGGTATCATACTGGCCTTTGCGGTTAATTACCTGGGCAGCGAGATGATTGTGTGGGGCAGGGCAAAGAGGAGATAACAAATTGATTGGCGGAATCAAACACTTTGCGAGAAACAACTGGGTCAGGTTCATCAAGTTTCTCTCGACTGGGTTTGTCGCTTTTCTCTTTTCGGAGCTGGTCATCTATATTGGACTGGTTACCGTTGGCAAAAAGAACATTGTACCAATAGACGTGGTCTCTGCCGTGACCAGTATTGCCCTGGGTTTTTTCCTTAATGATGCCTGGACCACAAGAAATATGGGATACCATCCAAAGGGCGCAAGGATAACTGCTCTCCGCTTGGTTGGATACGAGGGCGTATATGCAATTGGAAATGTTATTGCACTTTCTATTCAACTCTTCTTGTTCTACGTATACGGAGTTAACCCTCTTCTTGGTAATCTCGTTGGCGCCGTAGTTGCTACGCCTTTTAATTACCTGGTTACTATGAAATTGATCTGGAGAATCAAGCTGCTTCAAAGCGCGCAGTGAAGGGATTGAGCATTCACTGTATTGTCAAAAGAGTGTCAATGTCATGACTTTTCCATGCAGCACTTGTTTTGGATAAATAAAGACGCATTTGTGTTGATAGAGAGAGCATAGGTTTCATGTTTATTCCCTCAAGTCGCATGTAGTCCTTCAGCACGAGTGACTCAAGTATCTTGTCCATTAGCATCACAAAGTTATTCTGCTCATGAGTAACGGGAGTAACCCTGGAACTCCTTGCAAAGAAAAATGCCAATCTCAGTATAAGTCGCCTCAAGGCTTCAGGTCTTATGCTTTCAGCATTCAATCCAATTATATCTGATAGCTTGTAGTTGCATGCAAGTATCTGGTCCCTGAGTGCTTTTCCCAGTTTCATTCCCGAAGTGGTCAGCTGGTTCCAAAAATCCATGTTTTGTGTTAAAATAGGAATGCCCTGCTTTACCAGCATAGAGGAACCTAGGATCGGATATGCAACTACATTTGCGTATGAATATAATCTTGCAAGAAGGTCAATGTCCTCTGCATAACTAAGGTCTCGGTATCCTCCGGCATGAAAGAATATTTCTCTTGGTAGCACAATAAGATCGGAAACCAGGATGGATTTCCCCTCTGATCTGAGATAACTAGCGATTATATCTGCAAATTCAATGCTATAAGAAAAGGACGAGTCAAAGAAAACAAGATATTTACCCGTGGAGAGGTTGGTTGCAATTCGCTTTGCCATGCCCTGATTCACTTTTCTTACCCGTATGACCGAAAGATTCTCGATTTTACGTTCCAGATCTGAGAACAACATTGTATCGTAGGAGTTATTCTCCTTTGCTGCTATGATTATCTCGAACTTATGCCCCACCTCTTCGCCGATATCGTCAATTTTCAGTATATTTTTCTCGATATCCCTTGCCGAATAGAGGTCCGTTGCTATGAAGGATATAACCATACCCTCGAGGCCTCCACTGACTTTTTCGTACTGGGACTGACCGAGGAAAGCTAGGGCATCCTTCATTGATTACCTATCAAAGTTAAAGGTATAAAGATTATTATCTAAGCTGTCACAACACGATAACAATACATATGCTCCACATGCGGCTGAATTTAGCGGAACAGGACATAAACCCGATATACTGGTCCGCATCACAGAACAATTATTATGTGAAGTTGAATGATAGCAAAGTTAGTTGCACATAATTATTCATATATGAGAAGCAATATTGCCTAAGCCAACCATTGTTTGTTTTCTAAGCATAATAAATGCAAGCTATGGGATATCCCACGGGCATAATAGGCACTGGACAAAGATTCAGTAATTCTGTTGACTGGTAATTTATTTGGTATCCTCGTTTTTGTAGTTTTAATCTTTTTTGGGCTATCAGAGGGACTAATTTTCCTCTCAGCCAATTGCCTTGCTGGTTTTGATATTTCGTTGATTCCTAGAAATTATTCTTTAATTTGTTATCAATGAAAAATACTAACGAAATGCGAACCACTCATTTCTCCGCCTTTCGCAACAGTAATTATTACATGTCGCTTTCTTACCTACGCTTATTTTTCCGCTCTAAAACCCTTTCCAGGATCTAGGTGATCATCCTTACTCTTCTTCAGTACTACATATGCTATTGCGAAAAATGCATTATTTTTTCAAAATTTTCAGAAAAAAAAATCTTTAGCGATGTCTAAATATTCGGATGTAATAAAGAATTATGAATCCACTGATAGTCAAGGTCATCATCGTAAGCATCATCACCGTTTCCGGCGGAGTTGCTGGATTTTCAGCCTTGACCTATTATAACTCATCTTCGGCTTCATATAACATTGATAATTTCATTCCTTCCAATTCAAGCTTCGTAGCACATTATTCAAACGGAACGACATCTGCCATAGTGTTTTATGCTAATGATTCAGTCGGGCTTTCTCTTAGCATAAGCTATTCCTCGTTTGCGGGACAGTTAAATAACACCTCTCGTACGACGACTAAGCAGCCGTTTAACATTTCTTATGTGGGAACATATGATGGTTTCATGATCTATGAGATGAACGGGCTTGCCCTTCTACCCCTATTGATTCATCAGGTTAACTTCACAACAAACCTAACAAATATTTCAAATAACTTCTCCCCAAATTCATTGTTATCGAAGAACCTGACAACCATTTACATCACCCCAATCGGCTTCAGCGGAGTACTCCTTGGAATGCCGGGCGCAGTCTATTCAGGAATAGCCGCCGGTTCTTCTGGCCACAACTTTGCATTTAACAGATACATTAACCCAAATGCCAATCTCTCAATCTATTTCAGCCATAATACATCGATCCTCTCCACAATTACAGCCAATGTGACTATAGCTCAATCCGGTAACGTGACTTTGAATGCTTACGTGAATTTCACTTCACCAATTTACCAGGCAGCATTTATTGCGTCCGCATCCCTAATATTTGATGAGATGAATGCTTCTTTCACATATCATGCATCTAACACGCTTTTAGAGTTCACAGCATCGTTTGCAGTTTCGGGGCTGGCAAATACGACGCAGTTCTTCAAGACAATGTGAAAAAATGGCAGCGGGATCTATCTCTGTAGTATATACGCATTATCTTAAGAATTATTATCGGTCCAAGAGTTTCTACCTGATGCTCTTCCTGGATCTTTTGATCCTGGGGTTGTTCACCTATTTCTCCTTCAAGTACCAGAATAAGCTTCCAGCTATTTTCAGTGCCTTCAAAGGTTCGGGACCTAGCACAACTGTATCTGCTTCTCTTGTAAGAAGCGGATTCAATTATATCTGGAGTTTCGTATTACAGCTTCTTCCAGTTTTCGCTGCGGTATTTTTTGGGTCCCCGGCGCTTTCATCCGAGATCGAAAGCAGAACTGCCTTCAATGTATTTCCCCTACCGGTCAGCAGATTTGTTCTTCACCTTGGGAAGTTCTTTGCTGCACTTACTGTAACTGCTGTTATACTTGGAATATTTGCACTTGGACAATTCATAGACTTTCTACTTGTCTACCACATATTTGAAAATTCAACATTCTACATTTCCATACTGTTGTCAATAGTTCTGGCATTCTCCATACTATCAATCACATTCCTTGTGAGCTCAATTTTCAACAAAAACCTTTACGCTTACATTACTGTTTTCCTTCTCTACTTCCTTATATTCAACGCAATAAACATTGTTTTCGAGTTTCTTTATGGATATGCTCCTGTTTATCTCCTGAGCAATGCTGCATCCATTGTTTACAGGGTCTACATCAATTTTGATCCATTCACTTTCACACTTGGATCTGGAAGCATATCTCCTGCCCCCACTAGTTCAATTATACTCGACACTTCCATAATGTTTCTCTATGCCCTCGTAACACTGGCATTATCCCTCATAATATTTGACAGGAGGGAGGTCAAATGAGCAGGATTAGATTTGAAAACGTGTACAAGTCGTTTTCTGATGTGAAGGCGTTGAGCGATGTGACATTTGAGGTTTCAGATGGTACCAGCACGGGGATACTTGGGCCGAATGGATCTGGAAAGACAACGCTTATGAAAATACTTACCGGATTGCTGCGTCCTGATTCAGGCACCGTCAGGGTTAATGATATCTCCGTATTGATTGACCCAAAAGAAGCTATGAAGCATGTTGGGTCCCTGATTGAACAGCCAGAATTCTACACATACCTGAGTGGATATGAGACGCTTGACTTTGCATGCCGGATCCGAGGTCTGGGGAAAGAAGAGACCAAAAACGAGATAACACGCGTTTCCAAGCTTACCGGTTGTTTTGACTATCTTCAAAGGAGAACTGGAGGTTATTCGAGAGGGATGAAGCAGAGACTCGGGCTTTCGATTGCCTTGGCAGGTGACCCTGAAATACTTGTGCTTGATGAGCCAACGTTTGGGCTTGACCCAAAGGGCATGAAGGAACTTGGAGATCTTATTCTTGAAATGAGAAAGACCAAGACAATCCTTTTTTCCACTCACCTCCTCAATGAAGCTCGCACATTATGTGACAGGATCATAATAATGGAAAATGGCCACATGAAATATGATTCAAAGGATGATCCTTCCGCGAAGATTCTAAGAATCAAGATAGCTGGCAGAATAAATAACATACCTGAGCTCTCATCTTTCGGTTCTTATTCCCTCACCGAGGATAGCATACTAATAAGCAAGAAAGAGAAGATTGACAATTATGAGATCATAGACATGCTTGTTTCAAATGGCGTTAAGATAGACATGGTTGAGGATTTCGATACACTGAGTGCCAAGTATTTGTCGGTTGTCGAAAAAGGCAGTTAAGAACCTTCTCCTGCAAAATGGACCGCATACATCTAATTATGATTAATCATGTTCTTAAAAATGCAGATTGGGAACAACATTGCTTGAATATAAGATACACCATGACTCATGATGTATCTATTAGATGCAGGCTTCGTTAACGCTTGATATAATTTTGAATCGAAGTCCATCCAATATATGGCATTAAATATAACAGATTAATTGCAGAAACATGGATCTGAGTCCGGGAGAGATCAGGGTTCTCGCTTACCTTCAACTTGGTAAACATGAGATAATAAAGGAGTCGGAGATAAAAATTGAAGGCATGAGTGCGCGAGAGATTTCCAGCTCCATCTCCTGGCTTGAAGCAAAAGGATATGCCACAACCTCGCGTCTGGCTGCCTCCATGTGGAAGCTTGGCCCTGAAGGAACGAAATATCTGGATATTGGGCTACCTGAACTCAGGGCGGCCAAGATCATGGTTGATCAGGAGGGCATTTCTCTTAAGGACTTGTCCGAAAAAATTGGACAGGTTGAGATGAAGATAGCCCTGGCTCAGCTTGCAAAATATGGCATCAGACCTTCTTCTGGCTTATTATCCATACCTTCCAACATTACTGAGATCCTGCACAAAATAGAAGAAAGGCAATCATTACTCGGAAAGCTGAAGGACGGTGTCGATGATCCTTCCGTTATCTCCGATTTGCGGAGCAGGGAAAACGTCATACAGGAGCTTAAGAGCTATGATCGCACTGTTAAGCTCACGGATAAGGGACTCAATCTTCAGCTAGAGCAAGGGCAGGAGGAACTTCTTGGTGAGGTCACATCGGAAATGCTTCTTTCGAAATCTTGGCAAGGGAAGGAATTCAGGAAATATGACCTTAATGCGCCTGTTGAGAAAACATATACTGCATATATGCATCCGCTTACCTCTTTAATACAAAAGATCAGGAAAATTTTCCTTGAAATGGGTTTCACTGAGATGCCGGGGCATTACATAGAATACACGGGCTGGAATATGGACGCACTCTTCATACCGCAGGATCATCCTGCACGTGATCTGCAGGATACTTTTTACCTTAAGTCAGAAACAAAGCCTGAATTCGAGCACCCGGAAATACTGAAAGGAGTTGCCCGTGCCCACGAGAGAGGCATAAAGTCTTACCGTGGCTGGGGATATAAATTCAATATGGATGAGGCACGTAAACTGGTGCTCAGAACACATACAACTGTTTCAACGATAAGATTCCTCTACGAGAATCCTGATCCACCGGTTGCCCTGTTCTCTGTAGAAAAGGTCTTCAGGCATGAGAGCGTTGACTGGAAGCATCTTGCTGAGCTTCACCAGGTTGAAGGCGCGGTATATTCAAAGGATGCAAATTTGTCAACCCTGAAAGGCCTTATGAGGCACTTTTATCATGAACTTGGATTTGACGATCTTGATTTTATACCATCATATTACCCATACACCGAGCCAAGCATGGATGTTATAGCAACACTCAATGGCAAAGAGATAGAACTCGGAGGATCAGGAATTTTCAGGCCGGAGGTCACTGTACCAGCAGGGCTCAAATATCCAGTCATAGCATGGGGGCTCGGACTCGAAAGGCTTGCAATGTTTCTATATGACCTGAAAGACATTCGTGAAATATATAATAGCGATATAGAATGGCTCAGGTACTTCCAGGTTAAGTCGTAGTGCCTCAATATCTGTCCGGAAGAGCTAAGTATCATTCTGATGGAGGATTTTTCCAGCGTTTCAGCCATTCTATATAATCAGCGTTAATTCTGGAAAGTTCCATGCCCTTCTGTGTCAGTGAATATTGCGTGCGTGGCGGAGTCACAGGTATTACTAGCCGGTTGACGACGCCCTCCGAGACCAGCCTCTTCAGGACCGATGAAAGTGTATTGGAACTCAACTTCTTCAACCTACGCTTCATCTCATTGAATCTGTGGACTGCTCCATCCGAAAGAATCTCGACTATCTGCGAATAAAAGAGATCAAGAGGAGTAAAGTAATCTTCAAGGTTGGCATCAGGAGTTTCTTGATATATAGAGAGAGCGGTCATGTCTGCTTCACCAGGTCACCAATGTACTACTTCTGAATATATAAACTCTGAGGTATATCTATTGCCGATACAAATGAGACCTTTAATGGAAATGCAGAAAGATCTAACAGAAGCAGTTGAGAAAGTCAGCAAGAGCGTTGTGGTGATAAGCAGCCTCCAGATCAGGCCGGACCGATATGGCGATATGATACCAATGGAGGGTAATGGCACAGGAATTCTGATAGGGCACAGTGGGTATGTTGTAACGAACAACCATGTTGTAGCAAATGGGCATCGCCTCAACGTTACACTGAATGATGGAAGAACCTTCGAAGGGAGGGTGATCGGATCAGATCCCGTTACTGATGTTGCGCTCCTGAGAATAAAAGCTTGGGACCTGCCTGTGGCTGAACTTGGCGATTCAGAAGAAATCAAGGCTGGACAGATAGTTCTTGCAGTTGGCAATGCACTGGGGCTTCCAGGATCGCCCACAGTCTCCATGGGAGTGGTTAGCGCCCTTGGTAGGCCTTTGCCATGGTCCGATTTCATCTTTGAAGGGCTAATCCAGACGGACGCTGCGATAAACCCTGGGAACAGCGGAGGTCCATTATGTTCAATCGAAGGCAAGGTACTCGGAATAAATACAGCAATGATTCCATTTGCCCAGGGCGTTGGTTTTGCAATACCGATCAATACGGTAAAAAGGGTAATGCAACAGATTCTCGAGCATGGAAAAGTCGTAAGGCCCTACCTCGGGATTTCAGGCATATCGGTGGATAGGCAGATATCCAGGAGATTTGATGTTGAATCCGACGACGGTGTCTTGGTCGTAAGAATTACCAGAAACGGCCCAGCAGATCTTGGCGGCATAAGGGTGGGCGACGTTATTCATGAAATAGGCGGAAAGAAAGTAACGAAGATGAAAGACCTGCTGATAGCACTCTCCTTAGAGGGAATCGGCAAGGAAGTGCAGATAAAGCATTCAAGAAACGGTGAGGTTATTGACTCAACTATCCTGCTTGCGGAAACGCCGGAGGAATATCTTCAGATCCAGAGATGACCGTATTCCTTCGCACCCTAAGAGGATACTTGCAATGAGCAACCCTGGCTGCTGGTTGTCCTGTTACGCCCAATATATATTAACCTGGCGCACATCTTCCCTCTATGAAGGTAAGTCCCGGTGTTGAACGCATAGATGGAACGATGGCAAACGCATATACTTTTTCCGCCGAAGGGAAACTCATACTTGTGGACGCCGGAACCAGAGGATCCGGAAAAAAAATAATTTCACATTTTAAGCTAAAGGGCAGCAAACCAGACATCGTCCTGATAACACATTATCATCCCGACCACATTGGCGGCCTGAAGGAGATCAGCGATGCTTTTTCTCCAAAGATATACATGCCGGATCGGGAAGTTGATGTGGCAACTGGCAAGGCCAGGATAAAGCCTACATCTTCGTTCATGAGCAAGTTTGTCGCCAAGATTATGCGAATAGATCCTGTTAATGCCGTTGAGCCTGCCTCATCTCTCTCCCTTGATGGCGTAGATGTCATCGAAACGCCAGGTCATACACCAGGAAGCACATCATATTTCTTCAAGGAAGACAACGTAATTTTTGTTGGAGATGCAGTTGTGAATTCCCATGGTTCTCTTACGATCAATAAGGGGTTCACCCTCGATATGGCGAGGGCTGAGCAGTCAAAGCAGTTAATTCTTGACCATGAAGGAAGCATCATATTATCTGGTCATGGAGAACCGTTCAAAAAGAAGGAATGAACGCAGCATCACAGGAAGGGATTCAATGATGCTGCAGCCCTTGGCTGTACCTCTTTTGCCAGCACGTATAGGGATGAGGGTTGGTTTTTTTCGAAATCTACAACACAATACTTTAGTGAAAATAGTCTTGCAAGTATCAGGGAGAGCCTCTTCTTTATTTCCACTGCTCTCTGCATGTCGTTGCTCATAATCCTTGAAAAATCATAAGGTATGGCTACCTTCACTGTTTTTGGGGAAGATGCAGTTTGCAAGCCGGCATTCTGATCAGAATCAGCTTTTGATGCGTCGATTGTGACCGCATCAACAGAATTAACTGGTTCCTTCTGGTCTTTTATCCACCATTCCGCGACCAGCCTATCGGTGGGGATTCCAGCATTCAAGGAATCTTCCATTGTACCGTAAAAATTAGGAATCAGGGTGCGTGATATAGCACCAAGCTTCCTTATGTTGAAATGGGCGTTCAGAGACCTGATTGGATCAAATGTCCAAGCTATCAGATCGTAGCCGTTTTCGAGTGCCCACTTTTTCTGGAAAACTTTTAGTTGATACCCGATTCCCGAGTACTTTTTGTCCTCAACTATACCAGTCATGTGGGAGTAAAGATATGTCTTCCCCTTCCGATAGCCGGGAAAGCTGAACTGCATTCCTACCATCTCATCCCCGTCATATGCGGCAGCCACCAGGCCACCATGATAACGCATAGCATTGATTGTGTCCTTGAATGCAGCCGCAAGGTTGGGCATTCCCCAGGCCGAAGAGATCACCGGAAGTATCTTTTTTATCTCGTCAGGATCACTGACCCTGCTGATTGTAAGCACGCCTCAGGATATTATAAGAAGATAAATTGTTATGCTGCCCATCCGATTTGGAGGATAAGTTTCTTTCTTGCTTCGGCAGATCACGTTTTACCCTTCTTTCGCGAATGATTTGGCAAGATTATGATTCAGGCAGCTCAAGAAGATGCTTGGCGAGCTCGTCAGGCTTGGTGATCATCGGGTAATGACCGGTTTCCATTGTACGGTAGGGTCCCTCGAGCTTTTCCCATTCTCCCTGGATTATTTCGTCCACCGGATCGCCTGATAGCGTGCAGAATATATAGGCAGTTCTGACAATGTTCGGCGGTCGCAAGAGCTTTATTGGATCGGTGGCCATTTTAGCGGGCCACGGAGTGCATTTGTCGAACATCCACTTCTTGTTTTCGCCATCGACGTCCTTTCCAATGTTCCGAAGAATAGTTTCGGAGAATTGCAATGTAAAAGATCCTTCTGGCATTGGGCCGAATTCGGCTTCTATGTCAAATGAACCCTGCGGTTCTGTCGTATTAACAGGGAAGAAGCTGTCCAGGTACACTACCTGGTTAACCTTTTCCGGGATCCTGTCGGCAACAGCAGCAGCCACCTTTCCCGCGAAGCTGTGCCCTACAAGCACGATATTGCTCAGTTCGTTATATTTAACCACGTTAAGCACGTCCTGGATGGCAGTTTCCATACCTATATACGGCGATGCCAGGTGGACGCGCTCTCCCATTCCTGTCAGCGTTATAGGAAAAACTCTGTGTCCTCTCTTCGATAATAGTGGTTCAACATCCCTCCAGACCCACCCTCCAAGCCAAGCTCCTGGGATCAGCACATATGTGTACATTTAAAACGAAACAGACGTTGCCAATTTAATACTATTGTTCTTTATATTGCAAAAATGCCGAACGACAGGCTTACCAAATTTTAAATAGAATTGTATGATTTGAATAGGTGACATTGAAGCTTTCCTACAATCTGGTCAAGCTCCCGCTTATAACACCATTTACAACCAGTTTTGGTACCCAGCTGGACCGGTTGGCTTACGTTTTCACGCTTGAGAACGAGGGCATAACAGCATACTCAGAGTCTACGACGGATGTTGACCCGTTTTACAGCTATGAGGACAATATTACCGCAATGCACCTCATCAAGGATTACTTTGCAAAGGAGCTATCCGATCTTCCTACTCCACGAGCATTTATGGAGAGGGTTGAACACATAAAGGGGCACAACATGGCAAAAGCTGCAATTGAAATGCTGCTATGGGATTATCATTCCAAGTCCAGCGGAATTTCGTTGCACAAATATCTTGGAAAATCGAAAGGTTACGCAGATGTCGGTATCTCAATAGGCATGCTTGAAGAAGACAAGCTGATTCCAACTATAATGAATGCCGTAAATAAAGGTTATAAGCGGATAAAATTAAAGATATCTAAGGGTAAAGAGACTAAGATCCTGTCTACTGCCAGACTGTCTTTTCCCGATATAACGCTAAGCGCCGACGCTAATTGCGATTACAGACTCGAAGATATAGAGACACTGCAATCAATTGACAAATACAATCTCGCGTATCTGGAACAGCCGCTTGGCCATGACGACATAATTGATCACGCATCCCTTCGCCAGACTCTCTCCACTCCCCTTTGCCTGGATGAGGCAATTACTTCTCCAGACTTGGCCAGGGAAGCATTTCAGATTGATGCTGTTGACATAGTGAATATCAAGCCCGGCAGGGTTGGAGGGCTTTACAACTCCCTTAAGATTGCAGAAATTGTCCAAAATTATGGTGGTCACGCATGGGTGGGCGGAATGCTGGAAACAGGCATTGGCAGGGCTTTTAACATTGCTCTGGCCTCAAATCAACTTATTGATATGCCTGGAGACACCTCGCCTAATGAGAAGTATTTTTCCAAGGATATAGTTAGAAACGTTTTCAAGATGGATAAAGGAACAATTTCTCCTTTTGAGTCGCCGGGAATAGGAGTAGTTGTCGATACAGAATATCTCGCCATGATGAGCTCGCATTCCGGGGAAATTCCGATCTGATTATATGCTCAATGACATATCTGCGCAATTTTCAGACTTCATTCATGATGAAAAAGACTCTATCCTGAGCGATCTCAGGAAGCTGGTAGAGTCTGAGTCTCCATCAACAAGCCTGGATCATCTTGCCAGCACAGCAGAAGTGCTGAAAGAGATGATTAACAGGATAACAGGCGTTTTGGCTACCGAGGATTTGGTCGATCAAAAGCCGATTCTCTCAGCCTCTTATAACAATAAAGCAGGAAATAACATACTTATCCTCTGTCACTACGATACCGTCTGGCCGACCGGTACTTTGTCTCGATTGCCGTTCCAGATTCATGATAACATATGCACCGGTCCAGGAGTATTCGACATGAAGTCTGGGATAATTATGTCCTTGTACGCGATGAAATTCCTTGCTTCATTTCCCGTGAAGAGGTCCATTACCCTCTTAATAACGCCGGATGAGGAACTGGGCAGCGAGTCCTCGAAAGACATTATTATCAGGTACGCAAGGAAATCAAGTGCAGTTCTTGTTCTCGAGGCATCGGAAAAGGGCATGCTTAAGGTTGGCAGGAAAGGGGTTGGAACTTTCAAGGTTGAAGCGCTGGGACGTGCTTCGCATGCGGGACTAAACCCCGAAGCAGGGATCAATGCAATAAGCGAAATATCAAAAATTATACAGGATGTTGAGAAGTTTGCCAGCGTGGAACGGGGTACAACCATCAATGTCGGAATTGTCAAGGGCGGAACGAGAACAAATGTTGTTCCAGAGACCGCCGAAATAGAGGTCGATGTCAGGGTGAAAACTGAATCTGAGTCGAGAAGAATTGAGGATCTATTCAAGGCTCTCAAACCTCATGATGGCAGGATTAAATTGTCAATAACCGGTGGCGTTGAAAGACCGCCAATGGAGAGGAACGACAGGAATTACGAGCTTTTCAGAAGAGTTCAATCCATCGGGAAAGAAATCGGAATTCATGTTGAATCCTGCGAGGTGGGTGGCGCAAGCGACGGAAACTTTGTCTCAGCA
>JAKATM010000136.1 GCA_021818765.1 Thermoplasmata archaeon
TGGCAATGGAAGCTATCTGTACATACGAGAGACTTCATAAAATCATAAGTTGATCAACTCAGAGAAAACGCCACTTCAGGCTCTTTTTTAGTCACTTACTTGCTTTATTTCTAAATTTTAATAACTTTGGGAACACATGCATCAAAATGAACTGGGAACTTCAGCAAGACATAAAATAGATTAATAACTGACCAATTACCGTTCCAGCGGAGAATACAAAATGGCCAGGATGCACACCAGAAAAAAAGGTAAGTCAAGATCACATAGAGACAGGTATACGGCTAAGCCGACCTGGATAAAGGCTTCGAACGACGAAATTATAGAAAACATAGTGCAGTTGAAGAATTCAAAGTTAACCTCGTCAGAAGTAGGAATCAGGCTGAGAGATCAGTACGCAATTCCATCGACAAAGCTCGTTCTTGGAAAGAAGCTCAATAAAGTTCTCGAAGAGAAGAAGCTGAAGCCCGAGATTCCCGATGACTTGCAGAGCCTTATTACTAGATACAAGAAGGTTAGTGCACATCTAGCGTTAAACACTAGAGACAAGAGCAATGAAAGAGGCAGGACACTTGTAATGGCAAAGATCCTTAGACTCATCAAATACTATAGAAGAAGCAAAGTTCTACCTGCCGGCTGGAACCTAGACAAAGTTCTATGAGTCCTGTCCAGAAGGTTATCGGCCAGGATTTATATAATAAACTTTCTGATGCTGCAGAGTTAACAAAAACTGAACCATTCGTGAGGGTGGTCGCACATTATGATGGAGATGGAACAAGTGCCGCTATTATAATGCTGAAAACGCTGATGCGTTTGAAGAAGAGGGTTCATCTTACATATATAAAAAGCCTTCTTGGTGAGGACTTCCGTAATGTTGTCCTTGAATATCCAGATTCATTGACTATTGTCGTTGATGCCGGATCTGACCAGGCACAGTATGTTCCAGAGCTTGAAAAACTGATAATTCTCGATCATCATTTTTATAAAGCGTCGCCTTCGAAGGCAATGAATATAAATGCAAGGGATTTTGGTATAGACGGAACAAGAGGGGCGTGCGGCTCAACTATGGCGATGATTTTTTCCCTTGTGTGTTCAGAATGGAATTCGGATCTTATACCCTACTTCGTATCTGGTATGATAGCAGACAAGCAGGATCTGGGCGGCATATCCGGATTGAATAAACTCCTGCTAGACGAATACTCGAATCTTTTCAGTAATGAGCGATCAATAAGCCTTGAGGGTGAGACTCTCCTTGATTCCCTGGTCTATTCAACAGATCCTTTCTTTAATGGCATCACTGGAAAACCAGATGGTGCAAAGAAAGTGCTTGATGATTGTCATCTTGGTTACGATCAATCGCCCACGTCAATGAACGAAGACCAGAAGCGAATGCTTGAAAAGAAGCTTGCCGCTCACCTGATATCCCAGAAATGTGGCCTTGAGGCCATAAAGTATCTGGAATCGGACATGATGAAGTTCAAGGATCTCGATTTTACCTCGAAGGAGCTAAGCAGCATCATAGACGGGAATGCAAGGGTTGGCAAAAATTCAGTCGCAGTCCAGTATTTTCTTGGGGATTCTGCTCTGAAGGGTGAAATGCTTGCAGCGTGGAGAACATATAAGACCAAGCTGATAGACTACGTCTATCGTACGGTGAAGGAAATTGGAAGCATGTCCCATCTTCAGTATTTTTACTCTCCTGAGTCCGAGATGGCAGGAAAAATTAGCGATCTCCTGATGTTATACCTGGCAGATCAGAGCAAACCCATCATAGGCTTCAACGTCGGGGACAAGAATACTAAGCTTTCAGGAAGAGGGACGATTAAACTGGTAAAAAAAGGGCTGAACCTCTCCTCCATATTGAAGAGTGCATGTGATCAGGTAGGTGGTTCTGGAGGAGGTCACGACGTTGCTGCTGGTGGCGTGATACCCAAAGGGAAAGAAAAAGAGTTCGTTGAACTTGTAAACAAAATATTGAAGGAACAGGGAAAGCCTGATTCTGATCCTGAAGCAGTAAAACCACGATAAAGATATTAAATGGATATCTATTTATCATGCCGTCAATGAAAAGAGTAGGAATTTACACTCATAATTTCAAGTTTTATCATGAAGTTGTTAATGTCCTAAAATCATGGCACATCAAGTCTGTTTCTATCGATAACATTGATCATATGCCTTCTGATATTAGTATAATCCTGAGTTCCAAAACGGATGAAAAGATCAGGGAATCACAGATTAGAACTGACAGCGCGCCTGAGGCTGTTAGATGGGCAATACCCTTTTTGCTGGGTAAGGATAGGTTCGGGTCTCTTATCATAGGTATAGATCCTGGGCCGAAGCCAGGGATCGCAGTTATAGGCGATGATATATTGCTCGAGGCATTTGAGGCACCCAGCATAGATTCGCTTATCAGATCAATCGGCACAATTTCAAGGGGCTACAGGTTCGCTTCCTGTACGGTGAGGATTGGGCATGGAGATGCCCCCAATAGGGATAGTATCATTGGCAAGCTGAAGACAATTGGGATAGTTCCAGAAATTGTTGACGAGACTAACACAAGCCAGCCTCACAAGATACATGATAACGCCGTTTCGGCCGCAAGAATAGCAGGAGGTATAACTTCCTTCCCCAACCCTAAGATCCAGAATTACAGAAGGAGAGACATACTGGACCTTGAATTCACTACCCTGCAGAAGGCAATTACAGCCTGAACTGTATATAAGACATTATTTTTTCCATTTTGGTGATTTTGGTATGGATCTCCTTCCTGCACTCAGTGCCAGGAATATCATAAAGGCCACAACTACTGCTGCGATATAGTATATCCAGGTATAGTTCGGAGGCGTGCCATAATAGAATGTCGAGTCACCACTCACCACGGCACCGGGTGTACTGGCGAATACCTGGATAGTATTATCCCCTTTGTTTACCAGCGAGATGGCCGCCGAACTTATAGATATAACCTGTGTTGAATAAGGTGCAAGTTTTGGAATCACGATTTTGGAGACGTTGTTTCCATTAAGAGCAAACGTGACAGTGACATTATACATTATAAACTGGGTTGGATTGCTGACGGTAGCCTGCATCTTGAGAGGGCTCACAACCGTTAGCTGAACTGTCGTTCTATATTGCATGATTGTTGAACCGCGCGCTGAAGTCATGACAAATATGGATAATGTACCAGGATTGGACGGTGCCGTTATGTTAAATACCAAATCAGGATTCGACTGGTTCTTTGATAGGACAGTTGTTCCGGGGGCCATCCCGCTAAGGTTCTGGCCCGAAAATATCAATACAGCAGTATAATTATTGAAACCATAAGTTGAGTTCACGTAAATTGAGAAATTTTCGTTTGTAAAGACCGTCCCATATGAAACGGTACTGGCAAATATGGAAGGATATGCTGTACCGGCATCCGACATTGTGGCGGCAAGAGGCATCATTATGAACATAATCCCAAATGCCATTAACGCAATCTTTACTTTCACCTGTTTCTGCGCCTCCCTCTTGACGAAGCGACCACGAGCCCGATGATAACAGAAGCTGCTATAACAACAACACCTATAATTATGGTCAGTTCTGGGTCACCTGTAAAGTGTGTAATTTCGGTACCTGAAATTGTCGGTTTCAAGTTTAGGTTATTCGGCAGTTTGACAGGTACGTTCAAGGAAGTTGATATGTTTGTGCTGGTGGTGATGTTTAATGTCAGGTCCCCAGTTAAGAAGAGGCTCTCACCTGATACTGGCGTCACGTTTACATATATGGTCTTTGACGAGAAAGCAGAAAGCTTAGCACTGTAATAGAGACCGGTGCTAATGTTTCCGATCCAGTTATGGCTGGAAAGATTGTCTGGATCCAGGGCGACATACACAGTCATCAGTTCATTGCCGGTGTTAGAAAGAATAACCGGGATGCTTCCTGTATTAAGATAGACAGAATTCTTTGCAGGATTGAGATAGGCGATGAATGAAGGGTTTGGAGAGACGTTTACATTCAGCTGGATGTTGTATAT
>JAKATM010000137.1 GCA_021818765.1 Thermoplasmata archaeon
CGATGAGGCGATGAATTCTATTGCTTTCCCACCGTAATTTTTACCGATTTCCTTTAGCCTTGAAGCAGCATAATCTAGTGCTTCCTCCCAGGAAGCTTTCCTGAATCCATCTTTTTCCCTGATAAGAGGCGTAGTAAGCCTTTCACTGCTATTGACAAAGTCCCAGCCAAACTTTCCCTTAATGCAGGTGGATATGCCGTTTGCAGGAGAGATAGTTTGGGGCTGGACCTTGAGTATATCCCTGCCTACCGTCCACATATCAAAGGAGCATCCAACGCCGCAGTAAGTGCACACAGTCTTTGTTTTCTTTATTCTACTTTTCCTGAGCCTTGCCTCGATATTACTTATGGCCATTACCGGCTTCATCCCGATCTCAGGCTCGATACTCTTGACGACCTCAATCATTCTGCTCTTGGTCGCCGCAGGAAGTCCGGTAAGGTATCCAGCCTTTCCGATCATGCCTTTCTCCATCAGTGCATTTACGGGACATACTGTTACACAATGCCCACACGATACACAGGAAGAGTCGTTGATGCTTACACCGTTATCCCAGACGACCCTTGGGCGATCAAGAGTCCAGTCGATATGTATTGTCTCGTTAACCTCTATATCCTGACAAGCCTCAACGCAGCTTCCACAGAGAATGCACTGATCCGGGTCATAAATGTAGAAGGGGTTAGTGTTATCGACATCGTAACCTTTTCTTGAGAACTGGTATTTCTGATAATTTATTCCAAGATCGTGTACAGTATTGTGTAGAGAGCAATCACCGTTGTTGTTTTCACATACAGTGCAGTACATGTCATGGTTGCGAAGTATTTTCTGGGTCGCTTCAAGACGTAGATCATTCAACCTGGCGGATGATGTCTGAATCAAAGAAGTCCCGGCGACCTGTGTAGAGCATGCACGCTTGATTTTGCCATCCACTTCAACTAGGCAGGTATCGCAACTCTGAAGCGGACCTAGAGCCTCATTATAACATATATGAGGCACCTGTATTCCTGCAGAAAGAAGGGCCTGCAAGATAGTCTGTCCGTTCATAACGTCAAGTTCTTTTCCATCGATTTTAAGGGTTACTCTCTTTTCGGGCATCCTTACACAAACCACAGGGCAGGTTGCAGTACCTGGATAAGGGTAAATCCACTCCCCAAGGAAAAGTAACAGGTTTGTGTATTTAATTTTTAACGAACGTATCATCCACTGGAACTGACAAGCAAATGAATCTAGGTATTATGCAAAACGGGTATCCTGCATAGATCGTATCTTAAATATATCAATACAAGTAGCCAGTTAGTATAGAAGGCATAAAACAGCCAAAAATTTATTAATATAACAACATTCGCTTAATAGAAATGTCTATTGCATTCGTCCTTGTAAGTACAGTGCCTGGGAAAGAGATAGAAGTATACAATAAGATTTCCGGCATAAAGTACGTTGTTGAGGTCCATCCACTCTTTGGTGAATATGACCTGATTGTCAAGATAGATGCAAGCGATTTCAGCGAACTTGGTAAGATAATTATCGAGAAGATAAGAACAATCGAAGGCGTTATAGACACTAAAACATTAACGGGAATCAAACTATGAGGTTGGAATAGATATGACAGATTTTATTTGGCACTGGAATGTATTTTTTGGAGTTGTGCTTGCTCTCCTTGCGATAACCTTAGTAATACTGGGAATTCTTACTGCTTATTTCGGTAGCGGCAAGAGCAGGGCGGTTGGTGTTGTGCTCCTGATTGTTGGGCTTGTGGTTGGTCTCGTAACAATATTCACCAAGAGCCTGATTGGATTGAACAGTGGAATACTGCAGACAATTGTTATCCCTACTTTCTTTTATGTAATAGCCTCTGTTGTGGGAGTTGCAATAGGTCTCCTGATATTCCTCGGCGCAATAATGAAAACCTGATGCAAGGCAAGTTTGAATATTTCCTAAATTAATACCAAAATTATTTTTCTATTAGGGTTTTTCAATGGCAGTAAGCCTTAATTTTATTTTGATGACTTGATTTTTGCCGTTGCCATTTTCTCTATCTGCTCTACTATTGTGCGGTTATCGGAATCTAATGTAGCAGACCTGTCTATGCCAAGCCTCGCCCAGTATTTGCTGAAGAAATACTGAAGGTTGAAGCTATCAGGGCTCATATAATTCAGGTTAGCTTTCACCCACATTGCCATGTTTTTCGACTCCTCATCCGGGTTTTGTTTCATCCTGGTCAACGCATCTGGAGCGGGCGGGTTAGGCTGAATGTCCTGTTTTCCACTGCTCTCGCTCGAACTTTGACTGTTTATGAATACATGAATGAAACCATCGTGAACGAAACCAAATCTCTCAGGTAGCGTGTCATCTGAATTCGACACAGAATCCTGATTTGCTACATACATCACCTTAACACCAAGACTCGAAGCAATCGAAATGAAGTCGCCAGCGGACCCGTTGAACCTTATAGAATGAGGTTGTACGAACACATCTAATCCAGTTGGATAAAGCATGAACTTGTTCCTGATATCCGCGAGCGAAATAGTCTCATTTTTTATTTCTGCCATAATATTAGATTATATTCTGCCTAAAACTTTTTCCAGCATTAATCTCTACCCCGGTTAATTCACCCCTATCACTAAAAATGTTTGACTAAAATTTTAAATAAGCCAGTTATTATATTTATCGTAATGGAGAAAAGAAGCAAAAAGATCGTGTTCATAGCTGTTATTGCAGCTGTGATTTTTGCTTCTCCTATTTCATTCTATGAATTTCTCGGTAAACTGGTACCGATCACTGCAACTGACGGATTCTCTGCATTTAACTGGAGATATAACTTTACAAACAATCATGGTTCTGGAGTCGTTCTTCCCTTGACCGATCAAACTGAATTTACGGCGATTATTTCATCCAGTGATTATCCGAATTCCTCTCTTTCAATAGCTTTGTCTTCATGTGAATTTTCAGTGCAGGGTCCAATGAATATTTTCAATTCCTGGATCAATGTCTCAGGCAGTTTGACCTCCAATCTCCATCCTAAGAATCTTGTCATCTCTGAAACTGTCAAGGCATACTCTGCAGAAAAAGGCGGTTTTTTCAACTTTTCAGATCCATATGTGGCACTAAGTGCTTTCTGCCCGCCGCCACCGTTTAGAGTTTCCCACGTTAATTTGTCAGAGCCAACAAACAACCCTGTGTACTGTATTGCCGGGACCGGTACAGTATCCTCTGGGTTCAATTTATTGAATGATTCCTTTCTAGCGAAATCCGCCATATACCATTTTGACTTTTACAGGTTTGGAAAATTCAGACCTATTTTTTGGAGTGATTTTTGTTTCCTTCCTCAATCGTTGAACATCATATATTATGTATACATAACGGCAGAACTTACTGGACTCTCTAAACCCGTTTTCGCTCAGGTGGAGTTGATAATACAAAATGTTCAGGAATAAGAAACCAAATGAGAGAGGAATTCTTTCAATGCTAATTGTCTTAAACCAAATAGGATGTAACGGCAATTAGAGTATTTACATGTCGACGGATATGCCCAATTATCCTACCCTTCTAACTGTCGTTAATTCCAGCCCAGAAGCAACGACGAAGTATTGTGGATACTGATGTGCTCCCTTTATCATTTGGATAATTATAGGAACACGAATAATTAAATAGCAAGATGAAGGCGAATAATTTTCCATATCTCCTAAAATCATGATTACTTCATACTTCGATAAGGACCTCCTTCAGGTCGGAATTTCTCGGATCGCTTATAGAACCATACTGCACTTATGCAAATGCTGTCATGCTTTATCCCTAATGCTCGGAGATGCTTCTCATAACCGGATCACTAGCAAGGCAGTAGAATTCTATTCTAACTCCGCACAATCTTAGGGTATAACTTCAATCCAAATGCATCTGCAATCTTATGTGATCTATCGGGAATCTCTGCCACCGATCTTCTTGCTCCATCCGCTATGACATATATCTTTGAGAGTTCGAACAGTGCATC
>JAKATM010000138.1 GCA_021818765.1 Thermoplasmata archaeon
AAGTCTACAATCGTGGTGTTTTTACTAGCAGCTGCGCTGGGGCTTTTTTCGGGCTATCTTTTCTTGTTAGGGATATGGTATGTTGGCCTCCTTCTTATGTTCCTCCTGGTGATTTCATTCAAGAGACTAATACAGGCCCTGCACTTGAGGATGCCACAGAGAGGGTCCCAGGTTTTCATATTGGTCATGGTATTCATCCTTACATGGATTATATTCTGGACAATCTCTTTAAATCCTCCGATCAGCTCGGTGGGGGGACCTCAGGTCTCAACATTACAGGTTTACGATGCACATACTTCCTCATGGACATCTCTCACTGAGAGCAACGGACAATATCATTACTCAATAACACAGAACGGCGTCTTGTCCTTAAGGGTCTATGTTTCATATATTACGTCAATAAGCAATGTCAGTGTCACAATGTCCACTGGAGGGTCAACCCCTACTCCGCTATCTATTAACTACTTCGACAATTATGCTTACTTCAATCAATCAGTGGTACCAGCGCTTTATGTTTTCAATGTAGATGTCACCATTCATGGTACATCATACGTTAGCCCACTTCAAGTACAAATCCTTAGTGCGTGAATAAAGAGACAAACAAGAAATATTAACATCTTTATAATTGGGGCTACAAAGCAGGTGTAGTGTAGACTGGTCTAGCACGGAAGCCTTCCAAGCTTTCGACCTGGGTTCAAATCCCGGCACCTGCATCAAAACGACGGTTTTATTCCCTAAATAACTGAACTCCAGCATTCCATGAAACTTTGCAATGCATTCTCTGCATCACTTTTTGGTGAAGCATAACTATGGGACACATTTCAGCTTCAATTTTGTAGCATATGTTGGGTTCGTAGTTTGAGGTTTCATTGCGTATCAATCGTGATCCTCTTGAGCTTTATAGATTTCCAAGGAAAAGTTTTGTTAAATAAGTCATTTCAACTTTCCCCTTGACTTCGAACTGTTTGAATATCTTCGAGAAATCTCCCGTCAAATTAACGTAAGAGGGATCGCTTGAATCAATTGCATAGGAGGCAGACCTATAACGTCCGATAACTGCATCAAGCGTCATCTTCTGTAAATTTTGAAACTCAAATATCTTGAAATTCCCCTTGAAAAATGATTCAAAATCCTCGAGATCAAGGACAGTGCTTCCCGGCGAATGATACTCCCTGCTGTACCTTCGTACTACAGATTCGTACTGCCCCGTGAACGTTTCAGGATCCATCACCCTGTCATTCCATATTAAAGCGACCCATTTTTCTCCTCGAAGAATCCTTTTAAACTCCTGTTGTGCGAGTTGAGAGTCCATCCAGTGGAAGGACTGGCCGCATGATACCAGGTCTACGGAATCGTTAGGAAGACCGGAATTCTCTCCTGTACCTTTAATGAATTGAACACCCTTCAAATTCTTCAGATTTCTCACAGACATCTCTCTCATTTCATCGTTTGGTTCAACACACTTTACTATGTTTCCGTTTTCCAGAAAGAGTCTGGATAGAATGCCGGTTCCTGAACCCATGTCTGCGACACTCCATTCCGAAGAAAAGCCTATCTCCTTTCTTAGAACTTCTATGACGTCGCGGGGGTAAGAAGGTCGAAAACTGGTATAAAATTTAGAAGTACCGTTAAAGATCTTATCCGGTTCTTTCATATCACTGCATAGGAGTGGTTCTCTTAGTCTTTTTCGCGATTACCATCGTGAATTTTTATTTCGATCTTTATTTGTGCTAATTCAGAGGCACATGTCGCTATTCTCAGCCAAGAGCGTTCGCTGTTCTTAATAGTCTTCAGATGAGAGATAGTTAAGAAGAAGAATCTCAGGTTTGGAAGCATGAAGCAATCAGTTAAGCAACAAAAATCACTCTCATTATTTGGGAGTACCAGTCAAAGGATTCATAGGTTATCGATAGGCAAGCATTAATTAGGCAAAATGTCCAAACTCTTACAGTATAAAAAAATTTTAGTGTCATTTCTTTAACTAGCTTAAAGGCAATGGCAACTTTTTATTATCGCTTACACTGATATGTTGTAATGAGAGAAACCTCGCTGTCAATGAAACACATTGTTGTTGGGGGGCTGCAGACTAATTGTTACTTCATTTCTTCCGGTGGGGAATATATGATTATCGATGCCGGAGGAGATTTTGACTCTATCATGGAGATCGCAGAAACTATGCCTGGAATACCCGTCGGTGTCCTATCGACGCATGGTCACTTCGATCATGTGCTGGTTGCGGACCTGGTTGCCTCTGAACTTCGAACCTCGTTTGGAATGCACAAGAAAGATCTGAAAGTCATGCATGAAACTTGGGACCTCGGGAAGCAGTTAGGTGTGGTCGGCAAACCCCCAAAACCAGGCTTTCTGATCGATACTGATCGAACGATACTGGTAGGAAGATCTGAAATACACGTCAAGAACACTCCTGGGCACACACCCGGTAGTATCTCAATAATTGCCGGATCGTCTGTTTTCACCGGAGACTGTCTCTTCAGAAACAATATCGGAAGAATGGATCTCGGCGGGAATCCCACAGACATGCTGAAGAGTCTTAACTGGTACCTTAAACTTCCTCCTGAAACGATAATTTACCCAGGCCATGGTGAGCCTTCAACTATCGGCTATGAGAGGAACAACATCATACATTTCATAGATATGATTAGCAATGGAAGAATTTGAATACTATAAGTGAAAGAATTTTATATGATACCCTCTTATTGAATCGTGCCTGAAGAGATTGAAAAAGCACCAAGGATAAATCCATTTGTTTCCAATCTTTCAGCGCTGAACTCAATTTTTTCGCTTTCTATGACTGTCTTCACGTTTGCCATAATAATTTACCTTCAAGGTGCAGATGAGCCAGTTTATCTCGCAGGAATTGGGCTCACTGTCGGACAGGCCTTGTTGATTGGTATTTCCATTTTCCAGGGGAGGGCGATTGACAGGGGTCATTCTTTCACGTTGATGATCGCAGGTAGCTTTCTTTATGGCATAAGTTTGCTATTTCTATATCTTAACGTATCAAAAGGCCTGCTTGTAAGCGGATTCATCCCGGTCTTTATTGCCGTAATGATCATATCTGAAGGTTTTTTCAGGGCATCACTTAACTCGTTCATAGCAAAGGCCAGTGCTGCAAACATTATTGGAAAGAATTACGCAAGGGTATTCACAGGTGAAACTGTTGGAAGCTCAATATCGTACTTGATTCTGATTATCGGCGCGGTTTCTTCTGACATCTCATATGTATTTCTCGGAAGCGGTATACTCCTGATCTGCATGTCATTCCTTGCGTTCTTTGTCCTTTACTCAAGAGAGAAGGAAGCAATGAAAAGTGATGAGGCACAGGTTAGGAGACCTGGATTTTTTGAGAGCCTCAGAAGTTTGCGAGATAGGCGCAAGTTTGTCGTTCCTCTAATAACCTCGAAGGCTATGATGACTGTCGGCTTGATTGGTTTTAGCCTTTTTTATGTCCCCTCGGGTGTGATTCTTGGAATTCCTATTGAATATTCGTTTGCCGTTCTTCTTCTCACTTATGTCATAGCATCAGTTCTTGGCAGATACAGTGAGAGATTCATTGACAGGAAGAGTGGTCTCGGAAGGCGATTCATATCTCTGACGATGCTGCTTGATGTCGTCACTTACGGTTTGATCTTGTTAGCGATTTTGGTGAAAAACGAATATTTGTTTCTCGGGGCCGCGTTATTCTCGAGCCCCGGCATAGTCACAGTAACGGGAGCAATGTCTTTCGAGGTTTCTGTAATTGGCAAAGAAAACAGGGGCATATTCGGAGGAGTGCAGAGACAGGTAGTAGGACTTGCAGCAACTCTTGTATCATTGCCCCTGACACTTTTATATTCACTCGGATTTGAATATCTATGGGAAATAGTCTGGGGCTCATCCATTATATCATTTCTCATAACGTTCGTCATTCCAAAATCCGCCATT
>JAKATM010000139.1 GCA_021818765.1 Thermoplasmata archaeon
CCGATCTCAATGTAACGGTTCAGGGCGATCTAACTGCTCGCCAGGGTGCAAAGCTTATGGCAAATGACCGAGAGGGATTTCTCATCGTTCGTAAGGGAGACGGTAAGAGCAGCATTGTAACCGAGTGGGATATCGTGAACAAGGTAGTTGCGCAGGACAGGGATCCCGATAGCGTAAGACTGGAGGATATTGCCAGCGGGGAAATTATCGGCGTGGACCCCAAGACGCCCACGGAAAAGGTGGCGGAGAAAATGAACAGCAGCAATATAAGAAGGCTTGCTGTTGTTGAAAGCGGGAAGATAGTAGGCGTTGTAACATCGAAAGACATATTGAGGATTTTCAACGACTACATGGACAACCTTGCGGAAGTAGTCTCAAAGTTTGGGAAAGCCTAGGCCCAGCATATCCATAAGGATCAGCAGTAAATCTTTCGTGTCACCGATACAATATTTTACAAATTTATCCCGGTCATTCCTCCAGAGATAAGCGATCGCTTCGCCTTTGTCCATCCCATCTATGTGCACTAAGCCCTTGACCCTCGAGAGCGGTAAATGATCATACTTTTCATGCGTAACAACGTCATCTAGCTTTCTAATATAATAATCGCCATCGTATTTCCCTAGGTCGTCAGAGATAACATACATCATATCCAGGCAGTACGCGGTACCCAGGACTCTCTCTATGTTCCTGAGCCTTTTGGTATATGGCATTCCCTTTATCTTCATCTGTATGAGAGGAATGTCGTAGCCGGTGTGATTGTATCCTATCAGGATATCAGGCGAGAGTTCACCAAGTTTCTGGTTCAGGAGCGAGAGTATGTTGTACTCTGAATCGTCACTGTCACTATCCGCAATAAAGACTTTTGATGTTATGTCATTTTCAAGCCAGGAGATAGAGACCGCTATTATCCTCTCACCGGAGAGAAATTTCGTTCCGCGAGGCATTAGTGTCTCCAGGTCAATGGAGACAATTCTCAAGTCTCTCTTGGCAGACGCTATTATCCTGGCATTTCCCAGATAGTCCATTTGTAAGGCAAATGCATCAATATAGATAAAATCCACCACTTGCCTCAAAAAAGGCAGAAAATTTCTTTTCACTGTGATTTTGGAGCTTAAAGTTCAGTTAATCTTATTTTTGATATCGTAATTGCAATAAATGGAAACTGACGGAAAGGTAGGTAAATACGGAACTGGAATATCCATAGATCTCAAGGGAAAAGTGGCGCTCGTAACTGGATCCAGTTCCGGGCTTGGAATGGAGATGGCGAAGTTGCTGGCAAAGGCGGGTGCGACTGTTGCAGTACATTATCGGTCTGAAAAGCAGCAGGCAGATGATCTTGCTTCCGAGATAAATAAGAACGGAGGAAAAGCAGCGGTATTCGGCGGAGATGTTTCGAATGCAAATGACGTAATATCCATGTTCAGCGACATTGACAAACAGCTCGGTCCTGTAGACGTACTTGTTAATAACGCTGGGATTGACGGCAAGAGAGAACTGTGCGGCGATGACAACGCAGAGGATTGGCTCCGCGTTATATCCATCAATCTAGTCGGACCGTACTACTGCGCTCGAGAAGCAGTGAAAAGGATGAAGAAGAAGGGCAGCGGCGTTATAGTAAATATCACTTCGGTGCATGAATTCCTTCCGTGGTCAGGGTATACGGCATATTGCAGTGCCAAAGCAGGACTTTCGATGTTCACAAAAACGCTTGCACAGGAAGTCTCTGATTTTGGAATAAGAGTTGTGGCCCTTGCCCCGGGTGCAATTAAGACTCCAATCAACAAGGATGTCTGGGGAAACCCCGATACCTATAAAGATCTTCTGACCAAGATTTCAATGCCAAGAATGGGCGAGACATCGGACGTAGCCAAGGCAGTTACATTCCTTGCAAGCGACATGGCTTCATATATAACGGGAACCACATTGGTGGTTGATGGGGGAATGCTGCTTTATCCAGCTTTCAAGCATGGTGGATGATTGCAGTAGAATCCTCGATTCGAAATGAGTTTCTGGAATATAGAAAATTTATGATGGTAGAGAATACCAATTTATTTTTCTAAAAAGTTTTGGTATGAAAAAAATAAATCATTCAAGTTTAATCCTGTTCACAAAGCTACATACCTTCAGAACAGTTGTCTTCTTTACCTGTTTTGAAACAATCAGTTCTTCGACATTATGAATTCCAACCACGATTGACGAGAATTCCGAGTCAGTTATATCGGTAATTTTAAGTTGTTTTACATGGTTGAAAGACACCTTCCTTTTTAGTTCCTTTAACTCAGCACCCGTTATTTCAAGCTCGGTGATATTATCAATACTCTGAACGCTGACCTGCTTTGCCCCCTCGACGAAATGCTGTGAGAATTCCTTCGCTCCGGATGCTGTCAACAGAAGTGCCTTATATGCGTCGTTCGTAAGTTCTCCTACAGACCTTCCAGTTTCTTTTCCAAGTTCCAGAATGCGCTGATAAAGGCTTTTCTGTACACCCTTGACAGAAACGTTCTTCTCTTCTGATTTCGAGTCCGTCTTCTGCTCATCATCCTGATCAATAACTTTCTCCTGTACCTCATCGTCTGTTTCTTTATTCGTGTCTGTGCCTTTGTTATTTTTTACCATAGGTTGGTATGGTAATCCCTCATATAAGCTTTCTGGATTTCCAGATTTCCGGATATCCAACATCTATACTCTTATACCGCAATAACCAGATTACCCCCAATTCATGATATTTGAAACATAACGTGTAATTCAAGAAATTAAATAGTATATGGTAATCTTCAGTCGATGAAATACACTATCAGAGAATACAACGGCAAAAACGTTGACCCCCAGAAGGTTGCTGAACTGGTTGAACAGTTTTTCAGGGAGGAAGGATTCAAGGTACAGACGGGAAAAGGATCTAATGCCTATATAGTACAGGCACAGAAAGGAGGCTTCTTCCGGACATTGCTTGCAATGAATAGGGCATTCACCGCTATAATAAAAGGTGACAAGGACGATTTTACGGTTAAGCTCGGAGTTGCGGAGTGGCTGGCAGACCTTGGAATGGCTGCCATAGAGAGTCTTTTTTTGTCACCGGCAATTGCATTTGTGGAAGTTCCGGAATCGCTCTGGACATTTGAAATCGAGCATCAGTTGTGGCATTTTATAGAAAACCAGATTCAACTGGGAATCCAATGATCACCATTTCATTCCTGTTAAACGCTCAAAAATGATTCTATAGAGTGCCTCAGTGGCAGTCTTTATGTTTTGTGGAAGCGCCGGGATGTCGGGTTCCTTTCCTCCCTTCGCCCTCGCTTCATAGAGTTCTTTGTGATAACCGGTGGATCGATAATACTGCCTTACAGATTCCTTGCTGAGTTCTATAATTTCACCGTTCTGTAGGGCATTTTGCTCCCAGAACCTGTCTTCGTCAGCAGTACCGAATGTGTCAACAATTACCGGCTGCCTTCCTAGTCCAAGAGCAAACTCCTTCTTGCCGTCTGCATGCACAAGACCACGCTTTCCGACTTCCCTCTGCATCATCCTGTCAATGGATAGGATTTCGTCCCTGATAGAATAAAGCTCCTCTTTTTTTATTCCGCCGACATCGCATGCTTCCTGGGTTGCCAATGGACGATCGAATTTTTCAAATTTTGTGGTAACTTCGAAGTATGGATCCGGAAGCTCTTCGCCATGATCTGGCATCTTCTTGAAGCCAATTGATCTGTAATCAATTTCTCCAGATTTCAGGCGATCCATAAGCGATCCTGCTACGTAATACCTGACTACAAATTCCAGCGGTATGAGGTAGTTTATGTCAAATTTTGTGGCACCTGTCTCCAGTATCCTGAATTTACTGACTGCCATCTGGTTCTTTTCCGGCATTGAGATCGGAA
>JAKATM010000140.1 GCA_021818765.1 Thermoplasmata archaeon
CCACCGGAGGGGGACAACCGTGCGACACTGGACTCATAAGAGCAAAGGGCGGGTCCTTCAAGGTCGTTGAGGTAACTAAGCAGGGCGATTCAGTCCTTCATAAGATTGATGGTGAACTTACCGGATCTGCTACTGATATTATCCAGGAGATAGACTGGAACAGGCGGTATTCGCATATGCGCTATCATACCGCTATACACATCATAGATGCAGTTGTTCATCACTCTTCAGGAAAATACGGAATGATAACCGGTTCCCAGATCTATCAGGACCGTGCCAGGGTTGACTTCGATTTTCCAGATTTTTCAAAGGAACTTGCGGAGCGGATCATAGAGGACTCGAATAGGATAATTGCCGAGAAACACCCGATCCAGATTAAGGAGTTGACAAGCGAGGAGGCACTTTCTATACCAGATCTTGCAAGGACGGAACCCGGAAGGGAGCTCATAAAAAGGCTAGGGGTTGTAAGGGTGATAGAGATAAAGGGCGTGGATGAGCAAGCAGACGGAGGAACTCATGTCAACAATACGGCAGAAGTTCGAAATATCCAGCTTTCCAATATTGAGAGCAAGGGCAGAAGGAATAAAAGAATGAATATTGTGCTTTCTGGACAGTAGGCGAAGCGCAATTTTCATGTTACGGAAGGAGCTATACAAAACAATATTAGACTCAGTTAACTCATAGAATTTATGTTTACCAGGAAAGGTGATCGCGGGGATACCGACTCAGGAAAAAAAGAACGCATAAGCAAGGGTTCTCTTGCGGTTGAAGTTGAAGGTCTGGTGGATGAGTCATCTGCGATAATAGGATTTGCGCTTGTCAAGTGCCACTGGGATGATTTGATAAGAGACCTGCAGAGATGCCAGGACCTTGTTTTCAATATGGGCGAACATATTTTGACAGACGGGAAAGGGAGAGTTGTAACACCAGAAGATGTGAAGTGGGTGGAAGAGAGAACCACAAATTACAGGGATGAAGTTGGCAAGATTGTTTTATTTGTTGAACCAGGCGGTTCTGAAGAGTCTTCGGTGCTACACCTTGCCAGAGTAACGGTGAGGAGGATGGAAAGACATATCGTTGCCTTATCGGAGGAGAAGGAAGTTAATCCCGTTATATTGCAATTTGCAAACAGGCTCTCATCTCTCCTGTTCATGATGGCACTTGCCGCTAATAAGCGCCTGGGTAAGAAAGAAAGAATCTGGGAACTCAGGAAGGCATCATCATAAATCAGGCACTATTATTTCTTTTTCAAGCAATGTAAATGGGCCGAACTCAGCCATGAAAGCATGATAAAGCTCATGAAGAAGGGCTGATCTGGATGTATCTATATATCCCATGCTTCCGGGGTCAAGACCGCATGGTCTGATCTTCATGAATCCTTCAAGGACATTAGGCGAATAGTTGAACGCAATGCCATGATACGATACGAAACCATCTATTGCCATGCCGATAGATGCGACCTTCTTTTTGTCTACCCATATACCTGGCTCCTCGCCGACATATGCCTTATTGCCAAGATTGCTGATCGCGTTGATTGCGACCGATTCGATCCTTTGGACAAATCTCCTGACATCAAGTTTCCCGGAAAACCTCATGTCAAAAATCGGATATACGACAAGCTGCCCTTCTCCATGGTATGTTATGTCACCACCCCGTTCAATCTTTATTGGATCAAGCCCGGGGAAATTAGCCGGATCTGCCTTCCTGCCTATAGTATAGACGCCTGGAGAATGCTCCAGAAATAAGAGAATGTCAGGTATCGTTTCTGCCTTTCTCCTGCTGACGAGAAGGTGCTGCAGATCCAGGCATCTGCCGTATTCGATTGTGGCAAGATCAACCGACAGTCTTGTAGTGAAGCTGTTTACGATATCCACCTTCTGCAGATTCATGAACACCTTCCGATAGTGTGGGATGCGGATGAATTGTCATTCCTATATCCATCAAGGATAGCCCCGACTCGACCGCCAGGCTTATTTCACTTATAAGTTCCGATGCATGGGGACCCACGATGCCTCCACCAGTTATGACACCGCCCTCCTTGTAGTATATCCAGTAACTACCAGCGGTTGCATTCATTCCAAGCGCTCGACCGTTAGCTGCCACCGGAAAGAACGTCTCCTTGTCACCCTTCTTGCCAGTATATGCAATCTCCGGGTCAGAATATACAACAACAGGCATTGCCCGGTAATCCGATTCCCTTTCCTCGCCAGCGATATTATCCGCAGCGACGTCGGCTTCATAATACGCTTTATGAGCGAGCATTGGCTGACCTGCGACGTCGCCTATAGCATACACGTTTGGTATGCTCGTCCGCATGTGCTTATCCACCTTGATAAACCTGCCATCCATGTCAGGCGATATGTTTTCGAGACCGAAACCTTCTGTGTTTGGTTTGCGTCCCACTGTCATTAAGACCAGATCCGCCTCTATAAGATCACCGTTTTCCATCAATACGGTGAAAACTTTTCCCTTGTCAACTTTCTTCACTTTACGGGAAAGCATAAGTTTTATGCCGAACCCCTGAAGCTTCTTCTGCACTACGGATGAAAGCTCGAGAGATACGCCAGGGAGAATGAAATCCATCATTTCTATTATAGTAACAGAGGTACCGAGCTTAGCAAAGGCTGTTCCGAGTTCTATGCCAATATACCCGCCCCCTATTATAACCAGTCTGTCAGGTATCCTGTCGATGTCAAGTATTTCCCTGTTAAAAAGGACACCGTCAAAACCATCAAAGCTCACCGGTACAGATCCGGTAGCTATCACGAGGTTTTCGGCCTCGTAAACCTGTTCGCCGACCGATACGTGCTTTGCGTCCACTATTCTTGCTTCGCCTTGAATCAGGTCTGCCTGGTTGGCCTTGAGCAGTGTCCTGACTCCACCCGTAAGCCGGCCTATCATTTTCCACTTCCAGTCCTGCCAGTCTCTCATGTCTATCTTCGGAATTGACTTGAGAACTTTCATGTCCTGCAGGTAGTTTACTGAATTAGCCAGCTCAATTAGCGCTTTAGATGGAATGCAGCCATAGTTGAGGCATTCCCCTCCAACCTTGTCTTTTTCAACGACAGCGACTTTCTTCCCCTTCTGTGCAAGCCGGATAGCACAGGCGTATCCAGCAGGACCTCCGCCAATAATTATTGCGTCGTAAGCCATATGATCACCTAAGCTACCAGCAAAGCCGGTTTCTCAATATACTCCTTAATTTTTGCAATGAACCTAGCTGCGTCTGCACCATCAATCAGGCGGTGGTCGCATGACATGGAGACAAGCATCCTGTCGTACAGCTTGCCGTCGGGGCCAATCGCCTTTTCCATTCTGTGCACACCGAGAATTGCAACTTCCGGATAGTTGATGATCGGAGTTGACGCTATCCCTGCGATTGAACCAACATTTGAGACAGTGAATGTAGAACCCTGCACTTCTGCGAGGGATAGCTTGTTCTGCCTGGCCTTCTCTGCAAGTGAAGCTATCTCTGTTGATATTGAAGTAAGGTCTTTCTTGTCCGCGTCCTTGATGACGACTACGTTCAGGCCATCTGGAGTGTCAACCGCCACGCCAATGTTGAAAGAATGCTTCTGCGTGTAGTTCTTCACGGCTTCGTTATAAAGTGAGTTAAATTTGGGAAATTCTTTGAGAGCCAAAACAGATGCCTTGACAAAGAATGGGGTATAACCCATGGTTATTCCCTTTCCTTTAAGGTCTTCCCTGGTTTTGATTGTGCTTGTCATATCGACACTCTCAATAATGGTAAAATGCGGCATTATCTGCTTTGCCTTTGTCATTTTCTCAAAAATCAGGCGTCTCAGTCCTCTCGGCTCAATCACGTCACCCGCCTGAGGTTGAGCTGCTACATGGGGCATTTCCTGCTTTG
>JAKATM010000019.1 GCA_021818765.1 Thermoplasmata archaeon
ACCTTACAAATGGCCAATCGTTCGAGAGCAGCTCTGACACAATATCCTTCTCAGAGCCAAACGGATCATACACATACACAGTATCATCCATGGAAGGAAGTACATATTCGTCATCTCTATCAAGCGGTAAATTCACAATATCTGGTTCAACATATTCGTCATCTGTAATATTCTCAGAAATAACCTATCAGGTTACTTTCACAGAGACGGGCCTTCCATCAGGAACGACATGGTACCTCAACCTTACAAATGGCCAATCGTTCGAGAGCAGCTCTGACACAATATCCTTCTCAGAGCCAAACGGATCATACACATACACAGTATCATCCATGGAAGGAAGTACATATTCGTCATCTCTATCAAGCGGCACATTCAAAATAGCAGGATCCCCTTATTCACTATCAGTAGCATTCTCAGAGGTAACGTATGCAGTCACATTCACTGAAACAGGCCTTCCATCAGGAACGACATGGTATATTGCTATTGACAACTCGTCGCTAATCACATCGTCTCAACCAGACAAAGCAATTCAGCTTCCTAACGGAACATACTACGTAACTGCAATATCAACAGGGTATTCATCCAACTTCACTGGAACACAAACACATGCTATTCTAACTGTGAGTGGATCTAACATAGCAGTTAATCTGTCTTTCATTAAGATATCATCTGTCGTATCATCGCCAAGCTCGTCAAATGATCTATTTATAGCAATAGGGTCAGCAGCAGGTGTTATAGTAGGTGTTGCCGCTGGTTTCTTCGTATTCAGAAAAAAGAATTAAATCTGCTTTAAACAATAATGTCGAGATACCAACATTTCAAACTTTCAATTTTTCTTCAATTTTGACTAAATAGTAATGCAAGAATGTTTTATCTATGGCAACCGTATAAGTATGACTTTTAGGAAAAAGATTAATCTGTCATCCAGACTCTCAGCATCTGTCAAAAACTGGTAATGGAATGTAGAGTTTTGTCGTAAAAGTCGTGCTATCCTATCCCTGTTTGATGCATAAATGTAATGGCTATAGTGCGGCGGACGACACGAATTAGCATATTTCGCTTGATCATATTGGAAAGCCTGCCCTATCAGCATAGCTGAAGCTGACACGATACATTGAATGCGGGTAGATTCGCGCGTTCTTCAGGCTGCAGGAATCTTTGACATATTGCACGATACACAGCATAACATATTCCCGATGTGCAGTGAGGAATAAGCTTTTTTCCATATTTCGTGGGTTTCAGGTAGTTCCATTTATCACAGGGAGAGTAAAATTCAAAAAATAAAGGGAATCGAGAAGCACTATGATCTAGAATGATCAAAAAATTAAGCTTTCAATAATACAAACTTATTGACAAAAAACCACTGATTCGGTTACAAATATAAACGCGGGGAGAGGGATTCGAACCCTCGCTCTCATAGAGAAACAGCTTAGCAGGCTGCCGCCGTACCACTGGGCCATCCCCGCTCAGGAGCCGAATCTTTCCTGTAAGTCGTTTGCGATTTGTTCTATCACTTCTTCGAAATCCTCGTTCTCCAAGGTGACTATTTCCCCAGTGGGGAGCATTATCTTTGCGTAATAGAGTTCGCCATCTTTCGTAATTTCAACTTCAGCAAGTTTGTCTTGCATATAATATCGGTAAAACTGAAACCTATATTATCCTTAGTTCCAAACAGGATTATATAATTTAAATACTGTTCGTCTTTCAAAAAGCAAGAAAAGATTTAGTCTCTTTCATTATATTAGGATAGATTTTCACTAATATCAAATTCTCCCAGAAAATATTTTACATAGAGCGTTATAAAGGCTTAAGATGCTTTTTACAATATACCAAGCTACATCAACGATTTCAATAAACTCATTGCTTTCATATATTCCATTCAAGTACCCGGCATATGCCGTAATTATATTGATACTACTGCTCTTTTTATATCGGCTTTTGAGAGCAAAGCTTGGTGAAAAATTCTCCCATACAAGGGTCTTCCTGTCACCCGTAATATATTCGCTTCTAGTTCTTCTTACATTCATATATCAACCGGAAATAGTTATAATTTCCAGCTTCGTTATTGCCTTATTGGGGATAGTGCTTGGGGTGGCTATGAGCAGAAAGGTCCAGATTTTTCAGAAGAAGAACGACATGTACTATAAGCGATCAGTATCAGTTGCATTCTTTTTCACGCTTTTCTTCACTCTAAAAATTCTTTCTTTGCTCTACTATCCAACCCTCTACCTAGTTTCATTGTTCTCCGTTCTCCTTACGGTAACAACGGGAATGTTGATCGGAGAAGCAATTGTAATCTATCACAGACACTCAAAGTTCTACAAAAATTTAAAATTAGGAGCTTGAACTGATTTTTTGTATTAGCGAAAGTGCTTCGCTGACTCCCTTTTGAGGCAGAAGGCATTCCTTCGTTGAGCACACCAGGACACTATTTGCGTTCTCCCTGGATACTGCTTCCAGATCCTGTCTTGCGTTTCTTTTATATGACAATATAACCCTTGGTTCATATGCATGTGATATTTTTCTCAATTCTTCCTTGCTCGGTCTGGTTTCGTGAAGCACCATGTCGAACGAGGGGCCAATTGCAAAGTTTACAGCTGTCAGCATGTAAAGGTAAAATGATGGATTGTCCTGCAAAGATTTACCGGCTGCTTCAGCAATCTTCACTGAAGCTTCATACATCTTGTCACTTCCTAGTATTATCGAAAAAGTCAGGAGGTTTTGCATCTCAAATGAGTTTCCGCTCGGTATGGCACCATCGTGGAATTCCTTGGTTTTAAGTGGGGCGTCATCCATTTCAGTTGTGAAATAGCCTCCCTCTTCAGACCAGAACTTACTGTCCAGATATTCCTGCATTTTGAGTGCGGTTTTGAATAACTTGTCCTTTCCGGTAGCTTCGTAAAGTTTTAGGAG
The DNA here is from genome assembly GCA_021818765.1 of Thermoplasmata archaeon. Lineage (GTDB taxonomy): Archaea > Thermoplasmatota > Thermoplasmata > Thermoplasmatales > Thermoplasmataceae > UBA582. Next base: position 2,914 of record JAKATM010000019.1, read on the forward strand.
GCCGGCGATTGTAAACGCATAATCGTCAAGAAAACCAGAAATTTCTGCCGAACCCGAAATATACCTGTGCATGATCTTGCCCTCGGAAAGGATCATCTTCTCAAGAAGGAATGCAGCAATATCGTTTGCCTCTCCCAGAAAAGCGTCATTACCCGTGGAGAGATAGCATTTGGATAGTGACCAGAGAAGCATTCCATTCATGTCGGAAAGTATCTTGCTGTCCTTATGAGGGGGTGTCCGCAGCGATCTCGCAGATTTTAATTTTCTCCTAGAATTTCCTATAATGGTTTGAATGTCGCTAAGTGGAATACCAAAAGTCTCCGATGCTTCCTCGAGGCTATTGGCAACAAAGAGAATATTTTCCGAGGTTAACCTGCCTGTTGATTCCTCGTGAAAATTGCCGTCGGGTTCAACTCCGTAAACATAAGAGAATATATCGCCGTCATGATCTCCTAGGAGGTTCTTAATCTCCGTCATAGTCCATGTATAGTATTTGCCTTCCTGTCCTTCGCTGTCCGCATCTATAGCGGTCATGAAAGCACCTTCGCTTAGCTTCATCTCCTCCTTCAGGAAATGTAGGGTCTCGACCATGGCGTCTTGATACTCATCTCTTCCAGTTACGGAAAATAGCTCAGCCAGTGCTGACAAGATCATGGACTGATCATATAACATCTTCTCGAAATGAGGAAGCTTCCACGCATGATCGGTGGAGTACCTGTGAAACCCGTGACCTATCTGATCAGTTATGCCACCGGAAAGTATCCCTTGAATGGTCTTCTCAACCATTTCGAGCGCCTTTTTTTGCTTATATCTGTGGTAATACCTCAACAGGAAAAGAAGATAATGTGCAGAGGGGAATTTCGGGCTTGAGCCAAAGCCGCCGAATTGTGAGTCGAAGGAACTTTCAAGATCAGAATAAGCTGACTTGAGCAGATCAGGAGATATTGGGTCATCTACTTTCTGGTTTCTGGACGTCGAGAGGGCATCCAGGATTTTCTTGCCCTGGTCGATAAGCTCATCCTTTCTCGTGTGCCACAACTCATCTATGCTACTGCATAGTTCAACAATACCCATCATGTTTCTCCGCGAATGCTTTGGCAGGTACGTAAATGCAAAAACCGCCCTTCGATCCGGTGTAAGGATAAGATTGAGTGGCCATCCACCGCTACCTGTCATCATCTGACACACGCTCATGTATAGGTTGTCGAGATCCGGCCTCTCCTCACGATCAACCTTTATTGAAACAAAAGCCTTGTTCATGGCATTTGCAACTTCTGCGTCCTCAAAGCTCTCTCTTTCCATTACATGACACCAGTGGCACGTCGAGTAGCCAATGCTCAGGAAAACTGGTTTATCCTCCTTTCTTGCCTTTTCGAAGGCTTCATCTCCCCAGGGGTACCAGTTGACCGGATTATGCGCGTGCTGCTGCAGATATGGACTTTTCTCGTTTATCAGGAAGTTGCTAGTTGTGTTCATGAATACAACAGCAAAACTCATCCAATCTGAATAACCTTTTGTAGCTTGCCTTTCCGCATCTTGAAGCGGGATGCAGTGGCAAAACGCATATAATTATTAATGTCCTCAGAAATTACTGCAGTCAGTTGCAGATAGATTTTACAGTATCGTTGATCGTGTTCATAGCCGTGATGAGCCTTGTTGTGACTAGACCGAGACATATCAGCATAGCCATTCCTCCTATCGTCGGTGCTGTCATCCTAATATTTCTTCGAATCATAGCCGAGAGGGATATTCTTTACGTTATAAGCATAGTTTGGAACGCTACAATCACACTGATTGCAATTATCTTTCTTTCACTTATTCTTGATGAAATAGGTTTCTTCAGATACATCGCAATCCGGATAACGTTATACTCCCGAGGCAAAGTAAGGAGGCTTTTTTTCCTTATCGTTGCGCTGACATCTTTAGTGACTGCCCTTTTCTCAAATGACGGAAGCATTGTTGTTATGACACCAATTATGTACGCAATTCTGAGGGAGACGGGTGCACCAAGAAAGCTTTACTTACCTTTCCTGGTATCGGTGGGCTTTGTTGCAGATGCAACCAGCCTTCCTTTCAGCATAAGCAACCTGGTGAACATCATAAGCGTGGGATTTTTCTCTATTCCTTTCCTTGAATATGCAAAGATAATGGTTTTGCCAGACATAGTTGCCATTACATCCAGTGCAGCAGTCCTCTACCTCGTTTTCCATAATACTTTTCCAGTCGATATCTCACTGGAGCAGCTTCCCAGACCCGATGACGTTGTAAAGGATATGCGCCTTCTAAAAGTTGCTTTCATAACAATATCTTTAATGATTATTCTCTATGCAATCACCGGATATTTTCTGATACCGATATCTTTCATCGCAGTACCTGGTGTTGCACTATTTTATATGTATGCAAGGGCCAGGACATCGATTCCAGGAAAACGCATTGTGCATAATACGCCCTGGGAAATAATATTTTTCGCCCTGGGCTTGTTTATCGTCGTTTACGCCCTCTCCAAGAATGGCCTGGTAGAGGCTTTGAGTTCAACACTATCATATTTCTCCTATCTATATGACCCCGTACGCATGATTATTGATGCTTTTATATTCTCATTCCTGGCATCGATAATGAATAATCTTCCATCGGTTATCACGGTGAACCTGACAATTATACACCTTCATCAGAATTCACTTGTCTACCTGAATGTGCTTGCAAATGACATAGGTACTAAATTCACTCCGATCGGATCACTGGCGACCCTGCTATGGATGAACATATTGAGGCAGAAAGGAGAAAAAAGCATAACGTACAGGTACTTCGTAAAGATTGGAATCATTGTAACACCACCTGTTCTTGTCCTATCAGTGCTTACCCTGTGGCTTGTGCAGATGATCTAAAATTTATATCATAACTGTGATGCTGTTGTATGAATAAGGCAGTGCTCATCCGGCACGGTGAAAGTGAAGCCAATGTGCTGAGGATTGTCGATGATGACGTCGAGGCAAAATATCACCTTACGGATGTTGGGAAAGGACAGGTCAACTATGCCTTGACACAGCTGAAGAAATTGAAGCTTAACAAGGTTGTTTCGAGCCCAATACTACGCGCAAAAGAGACTGCGGAGATCATTGCCCAGGCCCTTAATATTGAAGTCGATATTGACGCAGACCTGAGGGAGGCCGGCCAGGGATCGAAGGTAAACAACGGATACGATCAATTGCCTCCTTTATACAGGGATTTTACAGGACAGGAGACATGGGAAAACATTGCAACGAGGATGCGGAGAGCCCTTGAACGACACGAAGGAAACTGTGTTGTGGTATCGCACGCGCTGCCAATTCGCTGCCTTGTATCTTCATATCTGGGCATTACAGAAGAACCATCAGCTTTCGGGATCCAGGTTGATACAGCATCCATGTCCTGTGTTGACGTGAGCGCCAAAAAGGTATTCAGTGTAGGATCCTTTGTAATATCAGGAAAAATAGTGCGACATTTTACTAGCTGATTGAAGCCACGCGCTTAACGTGGTCTGCTACCTTATCTGCTATTTCTGAAAGGAAGCTTTCATCTCTCACGCCAAATGCATTTTTTGTGTCTGAGTCCACGTCGATTTCTCCTATTGGCTCACCTTGCATTCTTACGGGAACAACAATTTCAGAATTCGTGCTTGGAAAACATGCAAGGTACGTTTTATTGGATTTTACGTCCTTCTCGTTCACAATTTCATTCCTTAGTACCGCTAAACTACAGAGACCATCACCAATCTTAATCTTCTTGTGCTCAGTTTCGTCTCCGCTGAAGTTCTTAAGCATCAGATTGTCGCCGTTTACCACATAGAAGCCGACCCAGCTGTAGCGTTCGTCAATCTTCCTCAGATAATCACAGACAAACTGAAGTACTCCGGCAGAATCCTTCCCTTTGGGACCTTTCATATATCTCACTATCTCATCAATTGCATGATCATAATCCATAATTGTGAATGCAGTACAGAAATAAAACTTATTTTATGCTTCTATCCTCATCCAGGCAAAAAATGCCTTTCTCAAGCTGGCTATATCTTTATTTTATGCGTGGAAAAAATACTCTGTATAGCATGAACGAAATGCAATCAAAAAGGTGAGCATAATATTATGAAAAGCATACTGCACATGATGTTAATCTTCAACACCTTGACCAGAAGGCTGGAGGAGTTAAAGCCCAGGGACGGACGAAGATTGAAGCTATTTGTCTGCGGACCTACCGTTTACGACTATATACATATAGGCAACGCCAGAACATTTGTCTTCTTTGATGCGGCAGTCAAGTATCTCAGATACCGTGGTTATTCGGTATTCTACTTACAGAACATAACTGATCTGGATGATAAGATAATAAAGAGGGGAAAGGAGACATCGACCGAACCATCTGTGTTAGCTAGGAATTTTTTTGAAGCTTATGTAACCGATATGGCAAGGGTGCATGCAGATGCTGTTTCCTATTACGCATTTGCGACTGACTTCATCCGTGAAATTGCAAGCCAGGTTAGGAGGCTACTGCGAATGGGCGCTGCCTATGTAGCTGAGGACGGCGTTTACTTTGATGTTACCTGCTTCAAGGATTATGGCAAGCTTTCAGGGCAGAAGCTTGACCAGGTAATGCACATGGTCAGGCATGAGATGAGCGCGTCTAAGCGGAATCCAGAGGATTTTGCATTGTGGAAATTTACCAGAAGCTCTGAAGAGGGCTGGGACTATAAATGGGGGCGTGGGAGACCGGGTTGGCATGTAGAGGATACCGCAATTACTGAGGAGATGCTAGGCGAGACTTACGATATTCATGGAGCAGGATCTGATCTTATATTCCCGCACCATGAAGGGGAAATAGCGATAATGCGAACTCTCTCGGGAAGAACTAAACTTGCAAGGTACTGGATCCATACCGGCATGCTTAACATATCCAACAAAAAAATGGCAAAATCTGAGGGAAATATGATATATCTCAGAGAAGCTGTCGATAAGTATGGAGGAAGTAACCTTAGATTGTTTTTCCTCGGCGCAGGGTACAGATCAGAGCTAATTTTTGACGAGTCAACAGTGCATGAGGCTGGGCAGAACCTGGGAAAGATACAGTCACTGTTTGACAGGTTGAAGCAGAGGGATTCGTTCGGACTTTCCAGCATCGACGTTGCTGCATACAGGAAGGACATGATCAAGGCGATAGACAAGGATTTTGATTTTCGCTCTGGCATAATGATACTGCTGGACTTTGTAAGCAGGATAAACACGCTTTTGAAGGAACTTTCTCATGAAGCATGCGAAGAATGCATTGATTTTCTGCTGGAAGCCGATTCTTTCCTCGGCATCCTTAACCCTTCTTCTGGGCATGAAAAATTTGATGATATTATAGATGCAATCCTCGAAATCCGCAATATGCTGAGAAGTAGAAGGGAATTTGAGATATCTGATAAGATAAGATCAATGTTGACAGAAGCAGGGGTTGAGATAGAAGATACGGGAGGGAGTGTGACATGGAGGCTAAGGCAGTGAATAAGGCGTGGATTATCGTTGACATGGTAAACGATTTTGTAACTGGAAAGTTTGGATCTGAGGCTGCTGCTGTTGCAGCCGTGAACACTGGAAAAGCCCTTTCACAGATAGGTGACAAATTGCTTGTGGTTTTTACGCTTGATACACATGTACCCGGTGATCCTGAATTCAGGATTTGGGGAGAGCACTGCTTGGTCGGCACCAGCGCTTCCGAACTGGACAAGAACGTTTCCTCATATACTGGATACAGGATAAGGAAAAGAAGATATGACTCTTTCCTGGATACCGATCTTGATCCGTATCTCAGGATGCATAATGTCACTGATCTCTTTATTTCTGGAGTGAGCACGGACATATGCGTTGCACACACCGTAGCAGGCGCATTTTTCCGTTACTACAATACTGCAGTTATAAAGGATCTTTGTGCAAGCATTGATCCTTCTGATCACTCAAGGGCGCTTAAGTCGATGAAAAAGTATTATGGAACAAGAATCATTAACCTTCGCCAGTTCCTGACGGAAGTCGTATAGATGAAGTTCAATGTTGCAACGGAAGCCGAAGTCCTTTCTGCCCAGAACAGCGATGTATATTTCCAGCGTTCACTTTCTTTCCTGAAGAACAAGAAGTTCAATGATGATGTAATCGCGGAAGTTACTGTCTCGTCGTTCGAGAATCCCTGGATAACTTTTACTGGCCTGGATGATGTTCTAACCCTCCTGGAGGGACATGTAAAAGAGCTTTACGCAATACCAGAAGGCACTATAATTCCTTACAGGGATTACAGAGGAATCCCAGTACCCTTTCTATCGATACACGGCAAATACATGGATTTTGGGGTGCATGAAACATCATTGCTGGGTTTCATCTGTCAGTCATCCGGCATATCGACCCTTTCATCTAAAGTGAAGATAGCTGCACGAGAAAAGCCGGTCTATTCGTTCGGGATAAGAAGGATGAATCCGTTCATTGCACCGATGATTGACAGGGCAGCATATATAGGTGGTGCCGATGGTGTCTCAGGAATCAAGAGCGGAAAGATTCTGGGGCTTGAGCCCGTTGGAACAATGCCGCATGCAATTTCTCTTCTCCTGGGAGATGAAGATGCATGGAAAGCTGTTGCAGCAGGGACAAAGAAAGGTCCCATTACGGTTCTGATCGACACCTACGATGACGAGAAGTTTGCTGCAATAAAAGCAGCCGGACTTTTGCCCAACCTCGATTTTATCCGCCTGGACACGCCTGCATCCAGACGTGGGAATTTTGCAAATATCGTCAGGGAAGTGAGATGGGAACTGGATCTAAGGGGACATGAAAAAGTGAGAATAATGGTTTCAGGCGGGTTAAAAGAGGCCGATATCATGGAATTATCCGAAGCTGGTGCGGACGCCTTCGGAGTGGGAACTTCAATAGCATCCGGCAGGACTGTTGACTTTTCCATGGATATTGTTGAAATTGCCAATAAACCTAAAACAAAGAGGGGAAAACTCTCTGGAGCCAAGCACGTACTGAGATGCAATCAATGCGGGTTGGTTGAGGTTCTTCCAGTTTCAAGAGTCGATGATCAATGTCACTGTGGTGGCAATCTCAATGATATTATGATTCAGTACATCAAGGATGGAAAAGTAATAAGGAGGGAAAAGCCTTCAGATGCAAGGGCAAGAGCTCTTGACCTTATGAAGAAATATTATTCGAAACCTCCAGTTTAGAAAACAGTTGCAATTAATCATATATTCAAAAGCACTTCTTCATCCATGAAAGCAGCCATCATGGAAGGGATAAATGGTGAAATGCATAGCACGAACTTACAGGATCCTGAACCAGCGGAAGATGAAATTGTAATCAGGCAAAAGTTGACAGGAATTTGCTACCGCGATCTTTTAACCCACGATGGTTTCTTTCCAAGGGCTAAATTTCCTGTTGTTCCCGGGCATGAAGTTTCTGGAATTGTGGTCAAGACCGGAAAATCAGTTAAGAAATTCAAGGTCGGTGACAGGGTCGCATCATTGATCTATATACCATGTGGAAAATGTGAATATTGCAGGAGTGGCAGGGAAAACCTGTGCCCTAACAAGCAGACCCTCGGAGAGACCATTCAAGGATCCTATGCCGAGATGGTAAAAGTTCCGGAGAGGTGCCTGGTCAGGGTTCCAGCTGACGTTCCAGAGGAACTTGCAACCATAAGTGCATGTGTTACCGGTATGGTCTATCATGCGCTTTCAGTTTCAGGTCAGATCCTTCCTGGTGAAAATGTCCTGGTAACTGGGGCGGGTGGTGGCGTTGGTGCACATGCTGTTCAGATTGCAAAAGCGCTTGGCGCAAATGTATTCGCCTATACGAGCTCAAAGTGGAAAGCAGAAAAATTGCAGGAATTAGGCGTTGATCATGTGCTTCTCAGCGAGGAGTTTGATCGTGAGGCAAAGGGGTTGCCTGGAGGAGGAATAGACCTTGCGCTGGATACCGTGGGACTCCCTACATTTTCCAGAAGCCTGAGGTCGCTCAAGTTTGGAGGCAGGCTTGTTGTAATCGGAAACGTGCAGCCGGTTCCGGTAGAACTGCCACTCGGACTTATCATACTCAAGGGAAACAGGATAGAGGGCAGTATAAGCTCAACGAGACAGGATATGAAAAAGGCTTTGGAGTTATCTGCGAAAGGAAGCATAAAGCCAGTCATATCAGAAAAGACAGACCTTGATCATGTTGCGGATGCATATAATATGATGAAGGCGAAGAAGAATCTGGGGCGAATTTTGATTGAACTAAAGAACCAGTAAAATTAGTTCGGTATAAAATCCAAATGCCAATCAAGTCTGTCCACAAAATGAAAAAAACGCATACGAAAGCATTAATTACGGGCATAAATTCCTGTTTTGATTACATGGAAGAGCTCATCTGTAACATTGAATTTGATAAAGATGATGATAAATATTATGCAAGGTTAAGAACAGAAATAGGTGGATTACGTGAATTCACAGGAATTACTTTTGAAGATGTTCTAAACCAGGTTATGGTTGAGTTGGAAGAAGAGATGTCATAAAGACTAACTTGTGTCTGACTTAATTGTACCAAAAATAAATTATTGTATAGATTAATAAACATATACGCTTAAGCTATCGATCCTTCTTGTTGCATCGATTCTATTGATGCTACCAGCTTCAGTCGCTGCATCGCCCGGGAATAGCGTAAGCATTTCAACAGGCAGTTCACCAAGCGTTACTATCGGTCTCCCTCACGGTGACCAGCTGAATCTTTCGTACTCTTATCTTCTACTATATGCTGAGGTAGAATCCAACGGCCTGTTTGGAATGTTTGAGCACACGATCCTGTTTGGAGCAGATCTCAAGAACGTTAACTGGAATATTTCAATAAAAGACGATACTACTTACTTCAACGCCTCTTTTCCACTGGCTCCCACTACACTAAGACCAATGGGCTTTAACGAGAGTCTTACAAACTTGACGATTCCCCGGAACCTGCCTGGGTTCAATATAACGCCAGAGGCAAAATTATCAGTACAGATAAGCATAGATAAGGACGTCTCCTCCTCCATATATGCATACAATGCCACAGATAGTAGAAATGCGGCCAACTTCACGAACCTAACGATATCGACACTCAGGATAGACAATTACATTACAATATCCAAGATGCCAATTTCTGCGATTCCATACAATATTGTGCTGCTGCAGAACTTGAATGCCACGTTAAATGGAACGAGAGGCAATTTCATTGGATTCAATGCCAATGCAAAAAATTTCCAGGATAATCAGTTCGATGGATTTGCCATTGGATCTTCAGATATGATAGACCATTCGAAAGGATTATTCTGGTGGTATCCAAACTATACTTCAAACGGCCAAAATTACCCGCTCCATTACAGTTTCCTTAGAACCTACGGGGCGCTTTATCTTGTTTTCCAGTATCATGGCATTTCATCTGGCACCACTATTGTTCAGGACCCATATTTTTCAGTGATCAATGAGACGATCAATGGCCTTAAGATCATCAACCAGCAGATTCACATTGCTTATGAGATCCTTTTGCATAATATCGAACTTGTATCAACAGGATCAATCATAGGTTTTCTTCTCGTTGGGGTCGCGTACACGTCATACAGATTGAAGAGATTCTAGGGGCCAAGCAGACCTATTATCGCGGAAGCCATAGTATCAAGGAAACTTTGCCTGAATTTCTTTACCACCGATAAGACGAGCTTGGAGTTAACAAGCACCGGAACATCTGAGTCCTGGTTTAGTATATTCTCCGATTTCATCGCGTTTATCATGTTCATGTATTCCGTCTTCTTTTTCCATCTCTCAGACGCCCTTTCTGAGGCCTTTCCATCCCTTGCCAGACATTCTATTAAAATTTCCCTAGATATCCGGTTTCGCAAGAAATATACAATTATTCTCTCCATCGAATTTCCGGAAATGTTGGAGAAATATCTCAAGAGCTTCCCGTCCCGGCGCTTGGATACTTTCATCTCCTTCTCCAACTGGTACAGATGATACTCAAGCTGGCCGTTCGCAAGACCAGACCTGCGTTGAAGCTCTCTGAAGTGCAAACCAGGGTTGTCCTGTATTATAGAAAGTAGATCCGATCTGGTGTCTGCCTTTGCGAGCAACTTCAGCTTCCCCTTATTATTCCAGAATAAAACAATAGAAGTATCAGCAGATCGGCAATTATGAATCCTGGTATCAGCGCACTGGAAAGATAGGCATGATAGAACAGGTTGGCAACAACGAGCAGATTTGTTACAAGTATAAGAATAAATGATGCGGCAAGGTATTTGAAAATACGCACACCGGCCCTTCGCGTAGCTCTCATAGTGACGGCTATCATGAAAATCGATAGGATAACTGAAACAGCGGCAATCGCAGCGAAGTAATCAATCATGCTTGGATAAAATAAATCAGCTAATTAATTTTGACGTCTGAAAGGGTAATAGCATTAAAGATCCTTCGAATCATAATTGCCCGAGCGAAAAGCCCAACTTAAGCAGTTCTCTCCTTACGTCGTTCGGTATATTGTCATCCGATATCGGCTCAAGTTTCTTAGAACCAGAGGACGCTGCTTTACTTTTGAATGCATGCACGCCTGATTTGGCCGCGACAATGTAAATCTGACCCGCCCCGAAAGCAGCTTTTATGAAGTCCTGTAAGTACACCGAAAGAACTTCTCGCGGAGAGAAAACCCTGATGAAGGTGATATTCCGGTTGAAATCCATGAGATCGTTCGTCGCATACATAATCCTCGATCCACCATTCATCGCAGTCTTCACTACCTTTCCCGCCTTCACCATGTCCCTGATTATGGAATCGAAAGTCTCCTGATCATCAGACAATGTGAGGCGATTGTATCTTTCCCAATCGACAAAACCAAATTTTTCCAATATCCCCCGAATGGCAAGAATGGTCGCCTCCCGTTTCTTGAATTTCTCAGGTACAAAGACAAATCTCCTGGAACTGTCCTTCGCTATCACGGATCTTGAGTAGAGGGATTTTAGCGTAGTTCCGATACCAAATATGTTAGTTCGCAGGTTCAGTATGATATCTTTTTCAGAGATTCCGTTTGTCTCCATGATGAGTCGTAGGATGCGTTGATCGGCTTCCGTAAGCTTCTTTTCCCTGAGTGTACGAAATAGGGAAGCTGATTCTAGAGTGCCTGAAACATTTAGGGAAAATGGTCCCTTGAATGTGTAAAGCACCCTTGACCGTATATAGCTGTTCAACTGTATTGGTGATATTCCAGAATAAAATGCTTCCAGATCGTTCGAAAAGCCAAAGATTGTATTTTTCATGCTGTCATAAATCGAGTCCGTCTCTCCCCTGTTCTTGTACTCCCTGTAAGCTGCAAACTGGACAAGCTTGTTGAGTGGCAAATCAACAACCGCGATTTCACCTATTGAAAAAGACGCTCCCGTTACTCGTATGTGCTCGGACTTCGCTGCGGATACTACCAGATCTGGGGCACTCTCGTATATTACAGTAGAAAATTTCTGTTTCTTGGAAAGATTTGAAAGATAACTGATCAGGGAAGTCGCAAAAGATTCGTCTTGAACGTTTCCTTCCGATATTATTAGCGAGTCTTCTTTTATCTCAAGATTGAATGACGCTCCAAGCTTACCTTTAAAGACGAAGTGATAATCGTATTCGCTGTTTTTTAAATCATTACGTATGTAAAGAGATATGGGATCATTTGAGGAGATAATGATTCCTTGACCCAGAAGCTCTTGGTTCTTAGTTTTTCCATAAAGCACTTCACCGTTTCTATAGCTCCGCTCAGCGGCTATCTCGGCTTCGAGACCAGTTGTATAAAACCAGAACGCGTATGAAAGCTCGGCAAGAGATACGGGCCCATATTTTTCTATTAACATTTCTAATGCGGCATTCTTTGAAATAGGTTCCCTGTCGCCCATGATCTCGACAATCCTGCCTTCGCTATCCCTTCCTACTAAGCAGAAGAATTCAGCATTCTTGAGCATCTGCATAACTAGGCTTCTGTCCATGCCAAGCGATTCGTGAATCAAGTCTTCTGAGTTGGCCCCATTTCTAATCACAGCTAAAAGTTCTCGCATACTGTTGTCGGGTTCCTCATACCTTAATGCGTGAAGAGCCTCAACCAGCCAGGAAGCAGCGTACGTCTTCTTGTGCCTGATGAACCTTGCGCTGAAGACCAGCTTCTGGGCTATCATCTCTTTGAGCCTGTCTGATGAAAAGGAGCCTATTCTGGAATTCATTGACCAGGTATCAAGTGCAAAACCATATTTTTCAAAATATTCTTCAAGGTTCTGGACAGTTCCCTCGAACCATAACAGCCGGGAAGAGTGGGCATCTATCTCGACGCCAGAAAGCAGTGATTGCAGGTCAGATTGCATTATGTACTGCTTCGAAAAAACAGGCGTGATGAAATCCAGTTTCAAAATATCTTTTTTAACAAGCGTATCCAGCGAAGTTTGCAGGATTTCTTGAGAAACTGGAAATCTGAGCATGATTTCGTCAAAAGTGAGAGGACCTATCGAACCGAGAAGTAACTCAATTGCGTGCATGATGCTTTTTTCCCTATCTTCAGGTACCTTGACTATCTGATTCTTTATAAAATACACCTGACTATCCCTGATTTTCCTCCTTATTAGGTATGCAGATTCGAGCTTTGTGAGTGAGGCCCTCACTTCGGCCTCCTCGAGCTTGGTAGCCGACCGGATCTCTCTTAGCGTTTTAAGCGAACATCCATCAAGGATCATCTTATCGTTTTCGTCTATTGTGACATTTGCCTCGAAAATAGTTCGTATCATGCTGTAATATTGCATGCTTGTCCATTGTGTTCCGCGCATGTAAACCGAGACGATACTGTCGTTTTCAATCGATTCCTCGATTGGTTTAATAATATCCAGGTTCGTGTACGGAAATGGCGAATTAAAGCGGTTCCTCATTGGATCCACTGTCAGGAAGTGGTTGTAGAATGCGATCAGATCCAAAGGCGAGTTTATCTTAGGTATCTTGTTCAGGAAATAGTTTTCGACCGTGTGAGTATCCCTGAACATGAATGATATCTCCCCGCCTGTGTATATTTTGTCAAGTATCTTTCCCTGCAGTTCCTTCAGCAGTTTTGAGCGATCCTCCATCAAAACTATGTCTGATATGCCAGCTAGTATGAGTCCGTAGGAGAATGGGCTGCTTTCGGAGCTGTAATTCAGGACATCAAACCTGTCTTTTTTAATAACTTCATCCACATATTTCAATGCGCGCGGAACATCCATCATGTCATTCATTATCTCATGAAAAGTTTCCTTTATTACAGGAAAAGATTCCATTGAGCCGAGCGTACGCAGAACCTTGTCACTACGCAGCTGTTGCCTGACGACAGATATATCGAAACCTTTGTATTTCCTCAATACCATCAGGGACCTAGTTGCACAGTGCCTGAATCTCTGCTTGAACACCTCTGTGTTGATAATGGATCTTCTGACAAGGTCATTAAAGTCAGATTTCTTGATAAGCTTTATCTGCTCTGCAATAGGTATCTTCTGGTTGGTTGTCAACATGAAGCCATCGTCGGTAACCGTAATTCTTGTATTTACGGAATAATTATTGGAAATAGCCTGTGCAATACCCCTTGACAGAGCGTCATTCACCCTACGCCCAAGAGGTACATGATAGATTGTGTTATGGAGCTTGGCATTGTCTATGTAACCCTCAACCAGGAGCCAGTCGTTCGTGGGTATTCCAAATGCTCCTTGCGATCGTATATACGAGATTATGCTTCTGGCACCCTGCGAATCCAGGCGGTAATCTTCCATCAACCATGACTCAACATCTTCCTTCTTCGCGATTCTCCGCGACACTTCCTCCCTGAACTTTCCAACAAGTACGCCGAGGTCATAACTACGTGGGAGCATCTCTCCAGTCCATGAAGGCACGGTCGGCCTCATGCCGGAAGCATCTTTTACAATGACTCGGTTTCTTCTTGTGCTCAGGTACATATGAATTTTGGCACCAAGTACAAAAACGTCGCCAGGCTTCAATCGCTCAACAAACTTGTCGCTAAGCTGACCAAGATGCTTCCCTGCTTCATTTATTACCTGGTAATCGGCCTCCTCGGGAATTGTTCCGACGTTCATGAAGAAGATCATTCTTGAGCTTCTTTTCTTGCCAAACTTCCCATCCTGTTCGTCAAACCATATTTTTGAGTAAATCGTCTGATCTTCAACCTGACCGCCTAAATATTTCAGTGTGTTGACATAATCATCATGATCAAGAGTGTGATAACTGAACGACCTCCTGAGGACCTGGAATGCCTCTTCTATATCCCATGCTTTCTCAAGCGACATACCGACTATCACTTGAGAGAGAACGTCAAGCGAATTTGTCGGAATAGTGACACGATCTATTTCCTTGTCATAAGCTGCCTTGGTTAGAACGGCGCATTCAACCAGGTCGTCAAGTTCGAAAACCACGAACCTCCCCTTGGATAGAACATCAAGTCCATGCCCCGATCTTCCAATTCTTTGCAGTCCTTTAGATACTGATTTAGGGCTACCTATCTGGATGACAAGATCGATGAAGCCGATGTCGATACCCAGCTCCAGTGAAGTTGATGTTATTACACACTGAAGTTCACCACTTTTCAGCCTTGATTCTACATCAATTCGGGTATCTTTGCCAAGAGATGAGTGATGAGCCTCAATGCTTTCTATTCCGCGGGCTTTGAGCCGCATTGCTACATGTTCAGTGCCGCTCCTTGTGTTCGTAAAGATAAGAGTTGTACGATGCTGCTTTATCAGGTCAACAAGAATAGAATACATACGCTCATTTGCAACCTCGTAGCTGACCTTTGTAAGATCGTCAACGGGTGTCAGGACTTTAAGATCAAGTGATTTTTTAGTGTCAGCTTCTATTATCGATACTTCCCGGGGTTTATCATCCTCGTATCCGCAGAGATAGTTCGCAATTAGTTCCAAAGGCGCCTGTGTTGCCGAAAGCCCTATTCTTACAACATTTCCTGTTATAGCTTCAAGCCTCTCCAGGTTAGCGGACAGCAGTGTTCCTCGCTTATTTGCGGATATTTCATGAATTTCATCTATTATTACATACTTGATTCCTTTCAAGTGCTCCCTGAACTTTGGTGCCGTCAGGGATAAGGTAAATGATTCAGGTGTAGTGATGAGTATATGAGGCGGCTTTCTCAGCATTTTCTGTCTCTCACTCTGTGAGGTGTCTCCTGACCTCACTCCTACCCTTATTTTTGGAAAGTCATTTCCCCTGCTTTTAGCAAGCTCATCGATTTCCCGTAACGGTTCTTTAAGGTTCCTGTCGATATCGTTAGCCAGTGCCTTCAGAGGACTTATGTATAGGCAGAAAACAGAATCTTTTATTTCACCGGTTCTAGATTGGATAAAGAGTTCATTGAGCACTGCTAGAAATGCTGAAAGGGTCTTGCCGGTACCAGTGGGGCTCGACACTAATACGCTCTTTCCCGAGTGTATTAATGGTATTGCCTTTCTCTGCGGATCTGAGAGACCGTCGTATTTGTTGTTGAACCACTCTGAGATTAAGGGATCAAGAAAAGGTAATTCCTTCTCTACTCTAAACAACTTTTCTTCTGTTTGCTGCATCTGGCTGAATCCTTTTATTAGGTCAAGAGAATATATAAAGTGTTGCCTATTGATTATTCAGCGCAGAGGAAGCTTTGTTCCATTCCAATATTAGTAAGGCGATTAAACACAAGACCTAATACGGTTTTATAACAAACGGGCAAATTTTTACCGATAACCCGGCATGTTGGGGAAACAGTGTAAATAGTTGGCAAAATCCGGCTGCTTACAAAATTAGTTAACAATCTGATCAACAGTATTAGAGGCCATAGTTGTTTCTCCTTCTAGTATAATATCGTCTAAATTTTACGTCTTTGTCTGTGTACGGCTAGGAGGATATCCATGTGTAATAGACATTTGATACCTTAAAGAGAGACATTACAATCATTTCCTAGAAAAATGAGGTTATAATATCAATGCAGAGATGCTCCTTGCTGTTTTATTTGTGAAAATCTTTTTACTTGGGCATTTTGGCTGTACCGGTCTGGAACGGCTATAATGGTATAATAAGGGCTTGCATATCTATACTAAGGTGTAAAAATGGCAAACCTAATAATTGAACATGAGTGGAAAGAGAAGAATAAAGACGAAGCCTTCAAGGTTGTTGGCAGTATTATAGACATGCAGAAAAACAGCAAGCTTCCAGCGGGATTCAAGCTGATATCGGTTCAGGTCCTTGGAGATAAGAACAGGGCAATTTGCAACTGGGAAGCACCAAGCAGAGATGCGCTACTCGGTCTCGTTAAGCAGGTAAACCCGCCAACAAAATACGAAGTTCACGAAGCTCAGAAAATATTCTGAGCTGCTACCCTTTTTTTATTTAAAGAGA
>JAKATM010000141.1 GCA_021818765.1 Thermoplasmata archaeon
ACACCGGCACCGCAGAGATCACGAAGCAGATGCAGGACTCTTGGGTAAAGTTCTGATTGTAGCCCCATGGCTCCATAAAGGAACCTCGGGTTAGGGGTTATTGTCCCGTTTTCCCATGAAATGGCTTTTGATTCTGATGCCAGAACCATACCTTCAACTATTGAGGAAAGAGTGGCAAGTTCACCAAGTTTTTCTACAACTGAAGGGATCTTATCGATTCCATTCATCATAGAGACCTTTCTTGCCACGCCAATAATAAATTTCAATTTCGCAGAAAGTCTGATCTGTGCCTGGTTGTTGCCCAGCACGTGGGCCGGTGTCATAAAAAACTGAGATTGGACCATCTGAACATTCCTAAAAACGAACACGTATTTCCAAGGAACAAAGACATCGTCGAATACAAGGAAGGCATCAGATTCATCAAACTGCGTCGAAAGCGGGTAATCCGCTGTGCTTGGTTTGTCCGTTGCAAAGGGTCTTCTGCAGTATAGTTTTAGGCCTGGGGTATCAACGGGCAAAACAAACGAAAGCGCATAGTCCTCATCACCTGGCCTGAGCGGCGGGATGCAACTGACAAATATGAAATCGGAAATGGCCGCTCCGGTTGCCAGCATCTGAGCTCCCCTGACCACAATGCCGCTTTCATCCTTTGATATCACCCCGACTTGGGAATATCTGTTTTCCTGCTCATGCGCAGTTTTGCTCCTATCTATCTGTGGCGGTATTATCGCATATGTAACGTACAGATCCTCTGTGACAACTTTCCTATAAAAGTTGCTTACATTTTCTCCAAAATTAGTTTCTCCCTTTGAAAAAAGACCTGGGTTGCTTGCAAATCCCGCAAGGAAACCGCCAACATGGTCCGGGCTTCTCCCCACAAAACCATGTGTAAGGCTCGCCCACTTGTATATGGCATCGTGCCTCTCAGTCAATTCTTCCCTTTTCCGCGGAATTAAAAAAACCTTGTTTCCAACAGGTCCCCATTCTGTCTTAAAGGTCATCATGTTCTCTTCGGCGAAGCTGAAATCGTAAAGCCTGGCTATAGTTCTGACTATACCCTTGAATGCAGGGTGACGCGAAAGGTTCTCTACAAGCTTCCCATCCAGATAAATACGTCTTTTGTCTTCAATACCTGAAATGTAGTCTTTACCTGTCCTCAAACACTTTCACTCTCCCTGATTTTAACATCATACGACAGGCTCAGCTTCTTTCCAGTCAGTGGATGACGCAATTGCATGTAATAATGTTCTCCAAATATAAATTCGCCTCCGAGAAGAGGAATAGTTCCCAGAAATATCACAGAATTATCGAGATTTATTTTCTGGGAATCAAGCAGGTCGCTAATTATGGAATCAATGTCCATCAGTGATGAAATTGGACCATGCTGATATTCCGCTGTGATCCCGTTTCTGGTCACTTGACTGGAAAGTTCAAGGTTTTTCCACTCTTCTAGCACGTATTCAAGTTCAAATACGTGGCGTGATACTGGTTTCTGGCATGCACGCTTGCTGTCAGGGATGCTTTTCCTTTCCAGATCCCGTGGAGTATGGTCACTTCCGACAGCGATGTATCTCTTACCCATGGTGGTTATGAGAACAGGTTCCACTTCGCCAGATGATTCTCTGGTCTCAACTTCAATACTATCGGCTAAGGTGATCATATTAGGATCCGCAAGGTAAAATGATGGGACTTTACCGGGCACTGCGATGCCTTTTCTTGATAATTCCTCTAGGTGTGCTTTTGCAGCCAGTCTGTTTTTACCTGTGAATCCCGCTATCACCAGCGACTTTGGAGTGAACTCAAAGCCCTCACCGTCGGTTAAAGTTAGATGCATATTCATATCTAAATGGCGCGTCATATATACTATTTTGTGTATTACTTAATAACTGCAATCGTTTCATGGAGCAGTTCCCGCAAACTGTTTATTGAGATGTGGAACTTAAAAAACCACTCGATTGAATCTCGTGATACTGCTCTTGATAATAATATGCTGGTACGCGAAAAGCAATTTTAGAGCAGCCAGGCAGATAGAAGCAAGAAGGAATTATCTAAGAGACTGGAATTTCCTGTTATAATAGACGAGCGGTTCCAGTTCAGTATCAATATCTCCATACTTCACAGAGCCAACGAACATCGAGTGATCTGCTATATCCTGAGACAGAAAGAGATCGCACTCTATATGCCCAAGTACTTCGTTCAGCAGAGGCATCCCACTTTCTCCATACCAGTAAGTTCCGGGCTGGAATTTATCACTGCTGCCATCGGCAGAAAATGTCCTTGCTATGTTCTCCTGCTCGTTCGTAAGAATGTTTATGGCAAATTTCCCACTTTGCATTATACCTGAAGCTGTTCGGCTGTTCTTTGATACAAATACAGCCACAAGAGGTGGATTAATTGCAACGGAACAAAAGGAATTCATTGTACCTCCGCACGCTACCCCGTCAAGAATAGAAGTAACCACGGTTACTCCGGTCGGGTATTTCCTCATGATTTCCCTTAATCTTGCTCCTGCATCATAATTTTCCATATGGGTAAACCCAATGATTCAGGATATATTAAATACCCGCTTGATAGTAAGTCCTTAGTTGCTGATCTGTTTTCGGTCACTGCATTAACCAGTCATGCCAAATTTCGACAATCTTGTTGTAAAATACCCCCAATCAATGTCCGTTACTTCCTGCCTGATCTCATTGGTATTGGTCTTCCTTATCTCCTTTTCATCATATTCAAGAAGTTCTCCAATGGAAGAGGCCAACACCTGTTTTTTACAGGCTCTCTCAAGGGACGCAGCAGATATTACCACTTCCTCTATACTCTGTCCTACCATAAAGGTACCATGCCCCCTGTGAACTATTGCTGTGCTTCCTCCAAGAGCTTCTGCCATGTTCTTTCCCATCTCTCTTGTGTTAACAAAGAGCGGTAGACCATCAAAACTCTTGACTCCATCTACAAACAGGAAGGAATCCCTGGAAGCCAGTGCAAGTTTCTGTCCAGTCATGAACAAAATGTTTGTGTAGAAAGCGTGCATATGCAGCGCAGCTTTTACCTCCTTCCGGATCTTGAACACTTCGATGTAAAAAAAGAACTCATGCATCGATTCTGGATAATTTCCCTCCAGCACCTTACCATTGTAATCTATCTTTACAATGTCGGAAACATTACAGTCAGCAATCGATCTGTTATAGTCATGGAGATGTCCCGGTATCAGGATCTTCCCCTCATCAATCTTATATGCCACGTGCCCGCGGCCAAGCTCTGTGAGATTCTCGTTAACCAGTATCCGGTTAGCAATTGCCAGTTTTTCCTTAATTTCATCCTCATGAGACATAGTAAATAGATATGCTATCAGCTAATAATCTTAACCATTCAGCTTGGTAGGATCGCCAAGGATGATCTGGCGGGCGACGAATTAAGGGCATGCACCTGTTATCAATACTGTGGGCAATGTGACAAAGCTGAATATGGCGTGAAGTGAAGGAAAACTGCGCACAAAGTCTTCCATTAATTCCTATCTTAAACATATATATTCATGCGGTAAGCTTGATTTCATTTTGTCTGATTCTTCACACTTTTGGCCAAAACCTGTTACACAACTATTTATTTATTAAAAACCTTTAATGGTTGGCAATGGCTATAATAATAAAGACTATTTCATTGTGAAGCGAAGGATGATTTCATGTCTAAGAGAATAGTGGTTTGCGTTACCGGTTCTACGGGCGCAATATATGGATACAGGCTGCTGCTTGCGTGCAGCAAAATAGAGGGAATCGAGACGCATGTAGTAATCTCCCAGGGTGCAGAGGAAACCATAAAGCATGAGATGGGAGATCGGAA
>JAKATM010000020.1 GCA_021818765.1 Thermoplasmata archaeon
TATATACCATCTCCTCCGATGTGAGCATCTTTCCTATCTTGTATTCGACCCTGAAGACCTGGGCAGCGTAGCCAAGAATTGACAGAAACTCTTTCTTCAGGTTCATCTCGTCGATCAGCTCACGAAAACTGTCTTCCTTGAGAAGGGCGCCGTGGTATTGGCCAGCAAGCCGATCAGCAGTATCGAAGTCGCCCGTCTCTATATAGGATCGGATGATCCACTGTATGTTTGTGGAATCCAATATCTGCGGATTCTTCCTGAAGAATTCTGTAAGGAGGTTATATTCACCTGTTTCGTAATATATGCGACAGATCCTGTTGACTATGTCCTGCATGTCATTTTTTGTCTCTATGTATTTCATCCCTTTCATCAGTATAGAGACTGCCTCGGATGGGTGGTTGATCTCAACGAGCAGGTCACCGAGACTGCGAAGATTCTCTACGTCGCCGGGATATTTTTTCAGTATTTCGCGCATCACGCGCTCGGCACCAATGAAGTCCCGGGATTCAAGCAAGCGCTGCGATATTATCTTTCCAAGGAAAAGGCTGTGTGACTCGTGGAATAACTGTATCATTGTGTCGCGGATCTGGCGGTTGACCCATAATATGCGGGAAATGTACAGTATGGCTGCCTCTTCCTCCTTATTCTTCACGTTGACCCTCTTGAGGAGATCTACCACCTCCTGGATCCTGCCAGTCCTGTGGTACAGCTTTATCAGTGAGACCTCGTTTCCCTGGCCCGATTTCAGGAGTTTTTCGGCAGCCTCGTATTCACCTACCTCAATAAGTGCTTCGGGTAGGTTCTTTATGTCGCTCTCCTTCATTCCCCTTGCTTCCGCTTTCCTGTAGGACTCGATGGCTTTCTCGAAATTCTTATTGATCATGTAGTAGTCACCGAGCCACAGGTCTATCTGCGGGTCCTGAACGTTTCCCTGCTCTTCCTGCAGGAACTCGATTCTCTCCTGATCTTTCTTTGCGGATTGGAGAAGTTCAGCATGCTTCTTTATATCGTCTACGAGCTTGGATTTGCTGACCACTATTTTCCTGGAGACTTTTTCGGCCTCGACAATTTCATTTTCACGCATGTAGCGGTCGCGCCTCATCCTTTCTATCCAGAGGTTCCTGGAACCAACCCGGTCGAACCTCTCAACTATCTTGTTCTGAAGTTCGGCAAGACCCGAGTCGCTAAGATATTTGTAGAGCTGCGATAGGTCGACGTAATCCTGCTCCTTCATTTCGATAATCCTGTCAAGCATGAGCAATACCGTGTCCGAATCGCCCTCGATGATTGCAACCCTGATTGCATGTATCAGGAAGTCACGGTTTGTGAGGCGCCCCAGAGCCCTCATTATGCTTTTGCGCGCGGAACCAATGTCGCCTTCCTGTACCTGTATCCTTGAAAGGAGGTAGTGATAAAATGGATCGGATTTCTTTGGATCCCTGGAGGCTTCGAGAAGGGAAGAAGCGGCCTTTATCTCTTTTATGTCTATAAGAGCCTGTGAAAGCGGGTACATAAATTTCCTGCTATCTGACATCTCCTCTGTATATTTCCCGGCATATACCAGGCCGATTGCATCAACAAGGTTGCTCACGTTCGCAAAAGCCTTGCTCGCTAGAAGGCTCGCCAGGAGTTCAGGTTTTGTCCTGTTCCTGAAATTTGCAGATACGGACACCGCAGTCCAGACAACGGCCTCCGACTTTGTCTGCCTGATCATGTCCCATAGTGCATCGTCGATCATGATGTATTTTCCCTTAATCTTGTAAAGGGTCATGAGCGCAAGGCGACTTGAAGTGCCAGCAATATCTGTCAGCCTCTGAAGCTGTTCTTCTTCACGGATCGAGAAAAAGATTGAGTCGATAACCTCCGGGGATGAAAGCAGGCTGGGTTTTTCAACGATGTGCGCCAATGCACCGGCAAAATCTCCGGTGTAGACCATGGAAGCCACGAGCAGGTTTTCAACGCCGCTAAGATCCGAGGTCTTCATTACGGAGTACTTGCTAATGAGGTTCTCGTAATTTGCGCTCCTGAAAAGCTGCCCCAGAATAAACAATGCCGAATCCTTGTCCCTTGGATCAATGGAAATGATAAGCTCGGCTGTCTGGTATGCTTCTGAATAATTATTCAGGAGGTTCTGTACCTGAAACTTCTTTCGGAGTACCTGCAGGTTCTTAGGGTCAATCGAGAGCGAGGCGCTAATCTCTTTCAAGGCATCGTCGAAAAGGGTGAGCCGGACCAGGACGTCTATATACTGGACTTTAGCGCTTCCTTCCGGTATGCCCTGCGGATATGCCATCTTTATCGTGTCAACGTATTCCTGATAACGCCCAAGTTCTAACAGGACCTCTGCACGCTCGAATGCAAGAGCCTGATCTTTCCGGAAAGCCGTGCTTTGATCAATAAGCTCCAGCGCTTCGGAACTCCTGTCCATCTTTCGGAGGCACCTGGAATGCAGGATGATAAACCCGGGATCATCCTTGAACAGATATGAGGCATGGTTAACTGCCCTCAGTGCCATCTTGAGGTCTCCGGTTTCAAGAAGAATCTCTATATAATCTGCAAGATAGTTTTTATCTTCAAGTTCATCGAAGTCCAGCCTATTAATGGCGGACTGGGCTTCAGAGGTCTTGCCCTCTTTCAGCAACATACGTGCGAGATCGATGGCCAGAAATGGCTCATGGTTTTTTGATGTTGCAGCGAAAAGAAACTCTATCGCGGCCTTTCTATTTCCATTTTTGATAAAGTTTCCCGAAATTTGCATGGTTTGGGCAGTATCTGGTCTTCCTTCAAGGAAGGCGGAAAGTGTGTTGTATTCATATATATTTGATATCGAGAAGACATTGGATAGAAAGAACTTGTCAGGTATCTTCCCGGCATTTGCAAGCAGGAGCCTCAACGGCGAACCCGACGGTTTTTCGCCAAAGGCGGTTTTAGCTATCGACACGATGTCTTCATACCTTTCTTCCTTTAGAGCGATGCACATGTCTAGAAACGAAACAAATCCATTTCCCGCTGCTGTCTGCTCTATTCTGGCTTTAAGGTTCTGAACTTGAGCAAGCGATGATTTCTTTCCTGCAAATAGCGAGGTCAGGTCGTTCGCAGCTGAATCATCAAGTACGAGAAAGTTCAATAGAACTGGATCATCAGACAGCATTGAGCTAAGCCTTTCCATCTCCTTCTCGGACAGTTTTCCCTCGACTGCCTCTGAAAGGTCATGCAACTCCCTTTCAATTCTTGAGAGTGACTTCGCAATTTTGGGGTCTGACTCCACGCCTATGAATAGAACTAAGCCTATAATATTCTTGCTTAGCGGTGAGCATTTTTAGATAGGTGCGTAGGCAAGTACGTCTATCTCTTATCCTTTCCACTTACCCTCGGATATTTTCCCGCCAGGTATTTGTCCCGAAGGCCGACATAAGCCAGTGCGTTTGCCTGGGCATATCTCAGATAATTGTCACTCCGACGAACAATCTTTGCAGGAATTCCCATCAGCACGCAATTCTCCTCTGAGACAAAATTTTCAGTTACGACTGCGCCTGCTCCAACAACAGTTCCTGACTTTATAACGGCGCCTGTCAAAATGATGGCACCCATGCCAATGATGACGTTGTCCTTTATTTCGGCGCCATGAACAATCGCATTGTGCCCTATTGAAACATTTCTTCCAATAATGGCCGGATGCCCGACCTCAACATGAACTGTAGCATTGTCCTGTACATTTGAATTCTCCCCTATCGAGATGTAAGACTGATCCCCTCTCAGTACCGCAGAGTCGAATATAGAAACCCCATCAGATATTGAAACTTCACCCACTATGGATGCGCTTTCCGCAATATACACCCCCGATCCTATCTTAATTTGCATGGTCCTTCATTTATGCGAGGAAAATAATCTTTGTCCGACAATAGATCAAAAAACAACGCGAAGTTATATATATCTTTGTAATGTTAGAGAAGAGTCGGCTGACAACTATGAAATTCTTTCTATCTGAATCAAGGGTCGAAGAGGCTCGCATAATAAGTGAGGCATACTAAGATGTCTGTGCCTTATAGAATAACTGTCAGGGTGTCGGAAGACACCATGGAGAAGCTTGAGGAACTCGTTGACCTATTTAATTTTGACAGCGTTTCCGACATCATTAGAAAGGCTGTTGATGAATTCATTGAGAGAAACTATTCGACGGCTTCTAAGAAGAAGGTCGATCTCCTGATTCCCCGCAACGTGATAGATGAGGTACAGGAAGAAGTGGATCAGGTTGACAAGATTTCTCTAGAGGATCTTGTAAGGATTGTTTTAAAGAATTATACCGCGAGAAAGATGAATGAAGAAATGAAAAACCTTGTTACTGGTAATATAGAGAAGGATAAGAAGACCAGAAGGAAGGGAAAAGATCAGGGATTGAGCGACTAGAAATTTATCGCCTTATCTTATATACCCAAAACTTAGGCTGTTAATTTTCAATAAAGGCACTTTCAAAACCCTAGGGTGTTAAAACTGTTCCATCTGAAGGCGGATTCATCGATTCCATGGACTTTTGAGCGGAGTGAGCTCCGACAAAAACCAAGATAGGCGCAATAACATCCAGATAAGGTATTATGAAAAAAATAGCACCAACCTTTATGGCCGTGCTGTTATATCTTTCGCCGACTCTCCATAATCCCAGAACTATACCAATTATATCTCCTAGAAGCAGCAATATAACTGAAAGTAATAAGAAGACGGCTCCAACGATGAGCAAACTAGTAGAAAATGAGGCGAAAGAAACTAAGAAAACGAGAAGTCCCAGAATTAAGAAAACAAAACCGACTAGAAAGACCGTGGAAAATGTAAACGGGGTACCAAACTTCCTCGCGTCCACCTGACGAAGAATGCCAAATCCAGACCGGTAAAGTAGAATGCTTATCAAACCAATTATGACTCCTACTAGCGCTACTCCTATGATTGCGGTTAAGCCTGATGTGGGTAAGCCCGACGTAAGGCCAGACAAAAAAATTGCCTCCATAGTAGGTAGGGCAATTATTGAGATAACTATACCAATTAAACTGACTAATGCCCCATTCTTAATCTTTCCTATTCCTTCGAAATCCTCCTTTGTGTTTGGGGTCCTGCCAGATAGTACACTATTAATTGACCCAAATCCAGCCGATCCGGCCTGGCTGACACCGCATGCGGGACAGATAACAGCTTCTTTGTCTATCTTTGCTCCGCAATTAGAGCAAAACTTAAATGGCTTGCCCTCCGGCACATATGACTTTTGCTGGTCCATATTAAAAGAGAATCTTCCAATCTATTTAATTTTGCTGTAACATTTTTATAGATCAATCTTTCTTTACTTGGATATAATTTGAGAAAACTGCAACGTCATGTTTACAGGGCTTAGTGACGGACATAAAGAAGCAACTTTTCTCAGATCATCAATGACATCGCCATCTATGCAATTATACAATTCAGTAAAAGTTAATTGGCTAGTGTATTTTACCTTCTGAATTAATAATGGTTGTTCTGAAGGACCAGTTGGATGAGATAAGAAAGCGATTTGGGAATGAAGCAATCAATCGCTGGCGCGATTTTTCCCTTGTTATTGGATATTCAATCAGCATTGACCAGGAGGTGAAGATCGAGCTGAACCCTGACAGGCCAGATCTATTTTCTTTTGCAACTCTTAACAGGGCAAGCCAGGTTTATTATGGATCCCGCGCCGCACGAAATATAAGATTCGAAAGATCCAAGAGGTCAATATACTTCAAGAGTTCCGCAAAGAGGCTCAGGCCATTTTTCACCATGTTCGAAGCCACGGGCCATCCGATTGGCGATAATATGACCGATCTCATCGATTATCAGGAGAAGCTCCATGAATCGATCGGAAAGGGGAGGAAAAAGGTTTCCATTGGAATCCATGATCGATCAAGACTCAACTTCCCCATTACATACGAAGGTCATGAAAAGAAAAATGTATCGTTCACCACCTATGACGGCTTTTACGGTACAGCCGAACAGATACTCGAATCCCATCCTCGCGGCCTAGAGTATAAGCACTTCATAAATTCTGACAATCTGGTTCCGATAATAAGCGACTTCAAGGGCAATGTTCTCTCAATGCCGCCGATAGTAAATGGAAGCATAACGAAGGTCGAGATGGATTCTAGCAGGTTCCTTATCGATATTACTGGTACAGAAATGAGACCTGTCCGCGCTGCTGCCTGGATGCTTGCAAATTATTTTAATTCTCTCGATTACAAGATATCTCTCCCTGAGATAGTCTCTGAAAGTAAGGAAGAGCATCTCGAGACGTGGAAGGAAGCCTCAGTCATGCTCTCCTCGGACAGCGTTAGCTCTGTTCTGGGCGTATCGATACAGGCAAAGACGGCTAAACGTAACCTCAGGAAGATGGATCTTAAGGCAAGCGGGGATGAATACCCCATTGAAGTAATGATTCCTGGATACAGGGATGATATCATGGGAGAGGTTGACGTCATAGAAGACCTTGCAAAAAGCATGCGCTATTCCAAGATACCTGAAAAACCTATTTCTCTGCCTTTATCAGGAAAAGCGAGTGAAATAAACGATTTTTCTTACATGCTCCGGAACATATTCTTAGGAAGCAGCTTCCAGGAAGTCATGACATATGTTGTTGCGGCTGCAGGAATATATGAAGAGTTAGGGCTGCATTCGAATTACGAGATAATGAATCCAAAAAGCTCTGATTTCTCTTACATAAGGTCTGCGCTTTATCCCGGAATGCTTGATTTCCTGAAGCGCAACAAGAACAGGAGCATACCGCAGAAGATTTTCGAAATAGGGCATGTTGTTGAAGGAGAGAAGGAAAAGGTGAACGCCTGCCTGATGGTGATCGGGCCAAGGGCTAACTATGCATCAATGAAATCAATAGCTGACGCAATAATGCAAAGGATTTCTGGAACGAGGGTTGATGTGAAATTGGCATCCATTCCAGCAATAATAGACGGTAGGGGCGGCAATGTTCTTGTCAACGGTGAGGTCACGGGCATAATAGGGGAGGTCCACCCAAAGCATCTTGATTTCTTTGAACTGAGTTTTCCCGTCTGCTTCATGGAGCTCAATCTTGAGGTTCTGCGCAGGAAATCCAGTCATTGAATTAGGGAATATTCAATTGCCGCATTTACTAGATGATTCAAGAGATCTCTGATCAGTGTTATTGTGTTAGGATCTTTCAGCCTGCCGGATTGGTCAAATTTTTCCTGAGCGTAGTTAACGAATACCTCGGGCCTGCTTATCTGCCTCATATCGAGGAAGTGAAAAACCTGTCTCCAGTGATATTGAGCACGCATTCCGCCAAAAGCTCCGCTTGATGCACTCATCAGCGCAACCGGTTTTCCTCTCAGCACATTATCGGCAGGGGGCCTGGACGCAACGTCCACAGCATTCTTAAGGAATCCAGGCAGTGAATAGTTGTATTCCGGGCTGACTACTAGGACACCGGAAGATTGCCTCAGGGAATCCTTGAATGCTACAACTTCCCTTGTTGGTTTTTCATCGTCATCCTGGTTATAGAGAGGAAGTTTCCCGACAGGAATGATGTTCAGGACAGAATTATCTGGCATCAGTTCCTTTGCCAGCTGTATAAGTTTTGTGTTGAACGAGTCCTTCCTTAGACTGCCGCCAATTCCTGCAATTTTGATGCTTGTCATACCTATCCATATGTTTGAAAACTATTAATCATCTCCCCTGATCATCAATTTATGTAAGATCAATGGATTAAAGGTTCCTTGTCCCGAACGAAATGGCCGGATCGTAGATCACGCATCGCCTCTTGGATCTGATCCTGTGTGTTCATCACGATTGGCCCATACCATGAAACCTGCTCATTAAGAGGTCTGCCGGCAAGCACTATCATTCTGGATTCGCTCTCTCCGTTTAAAAGAGATATCCTATCACCCTCCCTGGAAAAAACCGTCGCATCACCGTGCCCCAACTCGCTTGCCACCGATCCTTCATTGTAGTATAATGAACCGGAAAGCACGTACACAATAGTCGCATAACCTTCTTTCGTTTCAAGCGTGAATGAAGATCCCGGGTCCATTTTAACATCAAGGTATGTTGGATCCAGCCTGCCTCCTCCCGGGAACGATCCTGATGTTTTCAAGTAATTTCCAGCTATGACCTTCACAGTTGCACCTGTGCCGCTTTCAACCTTCGGGGTGGTAGAGCCCTTTATGCCGTTATAACCTGGCTTGCCCATTTTTTCATTTGCTGGAATATTGACCCATAACTGCATTCCCACAACACTTGTAGGAAGACCCACCGTCCTGAGGAGTTCCTCGGGGTTTCTCTGGTCCAGCGGTTTTGGCATCTCCTCATGAAAGATGCCACTGGCAGCCCTCATCCACTGCAGGTCGTCAGGATAAATTGTTCCCCGGTTCCCCTCGCTGTCCTCATGGTCCACTTTTCCCTCAAGCAGATATGTTACTGTTTCTATGCCCCTGTGCGGATGCCATGGAAAACCGGAAATATACTCCTCGATCTTGTTGGATCCGAAATGATCCATAAGCAGGAATGGATCGGTCAACTGATATGAATTGCTTCCACCAAATATTCTCCTTAACCTTACCCCTGCTCCGTCCATTGTCTCTTTTCCCTTGAATGTTGTAACAGGAACCTTTGTATTTCTCTCAGACATATTTTTACCTTGCTTGATCCATTGCTTCAGGATTTAATATCTTTCACTGAAAAACATGAAAGCTGCTTACCATGCTAACACCTTAATCTGCAAAAATGCAGGGAAACAGTTTGGAATGCCCTTATGACTATATTCAAAATATGTCAGTATAGCCAAGAAGTTTTGATACAAGAATCTTGACGTCGTTCTGGCTCTTTTGCGTAAGGCTGGAGCATTCTGCATTTATGATCGATAGTGTGGCATCAAGGTCGCTTTCAAACCTTGTAATGGCTTCCTCTATGTCGATGTCGGAAGGGCTGGCAATTCTTTCCTGGCCCCTCTTAGCAGAGTAGAAGACGTATTTTGCCTCTACGTTTGATCTCAGGTAGACCCTTCTAGAATCGATGGAAACAACAATGAATTCATCCTGCCGAAACATCAGTATATCACTGCCAGCAGGTATTCGAAGGTTTCTTCTAACGTCAGCATGTATATAATCGTCAGGAAAGGATTTTACAGGAGATCTCTGGGCAATCCTTGAAGCAATCTCTTCAATGCCTGTATCATTCCCTATCTGATCCTTTTCCACACAACCAGATCGGTAGCCCCGATAAATAATGATTTGGTTCAGAATCCATATTAAATTTCACAGAGGCATGGGATAATCATTAGAGTTGCATTGTGATCCCATTGCATGGAAATACTTTCTCTGCTCAATATTTATGGCATAAGCGTGCTTCTGGCCATGCTCTTTTTCTATATCAGGGAGGTCAGGTCGAGAGTATACACCCTTCTTTTCTCCATCAGTTGCATCGCATCTTCAGTATATGGCTTTCTGGCCGGAACATGGCCATTCGGCGTAGTGGAGTTTGTCTGGTTTGTCTTCTCCTTCAGGAAGTACGTTGTTCTGCGAAGAACCAAGCATAATAGCTAGTCCGATATCGAGTTCATTGCTTCTTCCCGATGTCTGGCTTTACCTTCAAGAAAGGGGATACTGTTGCTGCCAGAAGCACCATTATGACAACAATTGCTGTTCCATATATTGCATATAAATGCGTATAGAAAAGTGGCCCAAGTAAAACTGGCACTATAGACACACCGGCATTGGCTATAACGCTGTACATGGATGTTGCAAGGCCGGAAGCAGCTGGGTCATCAGCATATTTCGTCACGGAGGTGAGGGCCATTGACCAGTATGCATTCCCAAAGAAACCGAATGCGAAGAAACCTATTGCCATCATGTCTATAAACCTGGAAAAAACGAATGATGCAAGCAGAAAAGCAATCGAAACGAATGAAAGAAGCGCCGTGAATACCAGTCCTTTGCGAAGACGGTCGCTTATTTCCATTAATGGCGGAAGCAATATTGCGCCAAGACCTGATCCAAGGAATGCCAGTCCACCCAGCAGACCCGAATAAGATATTGAAATGCCGATGGAGAAGCCATGCAGATTCTCCAGTGAAGTTGCCGCAATTGCACCGAACATGACGGAAAGCGAGGCGACGGTAAATCCGACCCACCAGTTCCTCAGCATGCCCGGACGAAAGCTTCCCTTGAGGTTTTTTCCCCGGTAATAGCGAGGATAACCTCCAAGGGTAAAAACTAGAAAGACAGCAGCCACCAGAGAGAGGAAGAAAGGAACTAGCAGGGTTGAGCGTAACCCGATAATCGAGTAAAGCCCTGATCCGCCGAAATCACCAGCTGCCAGCCCAATAAAGAGAATACCCACGCTTATACCTATGATTGTATGTGATCTCTCTTTGTTAATGGATGAAGAGATGCTGCCGACCGGTGCAAGTGCAAGCGGATAGGCGGAGGCACCAAGAAGGGCAAACAGAAGGAACCCGCTGTAATCTGAGATGATCGCTCTTCCCAGCAGGCCTATTGCAGATAGGGCCATTGAGGCATACAGGGTCACCTTTACAGTGATCCTTGACGCAAGATATCCTGCTAGGAGTCCTATTACAGCCATTGCGTAGCCATAAGCATCTATAATGACGATAATGGCAGTCGGAGATGCTTTCAGGTAAGCGGCGAGAATTGGATCCAGGGGGGCCAGTATGAACCATCCGAATCCTATGGTAAAGAGGAAAAACCAGTACGGGATCAGTTTTGTCCAGTAGTTCATGGCAAGAATGTTATCGCATCTTGTTTTAATATTTACCTGTGTTCTTCAGGTAGCGTGGGCAAAAAAAGAGTACACCATTGACAGAAAGAGGCATTCAGGAGCCAGTTCTTATTGTTGCTATAATTTCTTCTGTCATGCTGCGATTTCCGTTGCTGCTTATATACCTCGGCGCTTCCACAACATTCAGATCGAAGCCATAACTTTGATAAAGATCCCGAATGCGATCTGTTGACTGGTTCGAAGCGACAACAGGGCAGTCGAGTCCGGCAAGCCATCCGGCAAGCCTCTCCTGGTCTCGCCAGGAGAAATCCACCTTCGAATAGTGAGTGAACTCAACATCATAAGGAGGATCAGCATAAATGAAATCACCGGAAGAAATTTCCATGTCCTGAAAATCAACCGATGAAAAATCCCACCTCCTGAGCGGCGATAAATATTCCTGGAAATCTTGCCTGTAATTTATTTTCTTATATTTGCCGAACGGGACGTTGAACATTCCACTGTTATTGAACCTGCAGAGCCCGTTGAAGCATGTCCTGTTAAGGTAATAAAAAAGCTCAGCAGCCACTGCAGTATCCTGACCTGGTGTACCGACAAGCGCATTGAACCTTTCTCTGTATTCATAGTAGAGATCTTTGTCGTTTCTCATTTCAATTGTAATTGCCAGGCCATTCTTGATCTGCCTGTACAGGTTTATTAGATGTGCATTAATGTCATTCAAAAGAGCTCTCTCAGGGTTTACGTAGAGTGCGACCGCCATGCCTCCGCAAAAAGGCTCAACATATCTCTTATCCCTGTGCCAATTCCACAATTTTTCAATTCTTTCGGCAAGCCATCTTTTCCCGCCAGCCCACTTCACCGGAGGGGTCAGGAAAAGTTCTGATGCGTTCTCTGGAACCATCTATTCAGTGGAATACTTATCGATATAATAAATTGCAATCATCCACCTCCTTATGGATAAAAGGAGCCTTATATATGCCGGGATAAGTTTTAAAGCAGGTTCTATTAGCCAGTATCATGAAAATGGATTTTTCAGACATATTTTTGAGCAAGGGAGTAAATTATTTTTCAGATGACGTACCGCTAAAGGCAATTCTGAGCTTCCTGAAGATTAAGCCGGACAGGAACCTCAACAGCCTTGGAAAATTTGTGTCAGAAGAGTTGATTGAGGTGTCTGCAATCGTTGATCATTATTCCAGGCCGGTTCTACAGACTTGGAACATTACAGATGACAGGCTTGATGCCATATGGCTGTCCCCGGATCATTCCAGGATGCTTCAGAAGATGCAGGAACTCGGTGTCGTAAGATCCGCAGTAGAGACTGGAGCAATTGCGAATCACTTTCTTTCCGGATATATCATATCGGATCCTGGTTTTTACTGCACGCTAACCCTGACGGCACAGACAGCATATGCACTGCAAAAATATGCGGATCCTGATACGACAAGTGCATTTCTTCCAAGATATCTTGATGTCGCTGATCCATGGTATGGCGCAACCTATTACACCGAGATACAGGGCGGAAGCGACCTGGGTGCGAACCTTGCCTGTGCATCGTTTGAAAATGGAAAGTGGACCATAAACTCAGACAACAAATACTTCGCAAGCAATGCTGGAATTGCGGATGGGGCGATCGTGACGGCAAGGCCCGCGGGATCTGAAGCCGGTACGAAGGGACTTGCAGTTTTCTTTGTCCCGGCAAGAAATTCAAGCGGTCAGCTAAACTACAATGTGAGGAGGTTGAAGGACAAGCTTGGGACAATTTCCGTTCCCACTGGAGAAGTGGAAATGCATGGCTCGGAAGCTTATCTTCTCGGCGATAAGAAATACGGCATTTATTATGCTATGGAAATTCTTATGATTTCCAGGATTGACGATGCTATAAGCGCTGCAGGGATAGCCAGGAAGGCGCTCTGGGAATCCTATCTCTACGCATGCAAAAGGATTGCTTTTGAAAAGAGAATAATAGATCAGCCGCTTCTTCTCAGCGACTTTCTTCAGATGGAGGCGGATCTGGAAGCTTCCACCGTCCTGTCCCTGATGGCTGCTGACATGTTTTCCAGGGCTTCTTCAATGAAGCCGCCATATGGCGAAGGATATGACAGGGCAAGGGTCTATTCGCATATTGCAAAGAATAATGCCTCCTGGGTCAGTGATTCAATAACAAGATACTGCATGGAGATATTTGGGGGCAAAGGTTTCCTGAAGGAATTTCCGATTGAAAAATTTCACAGGGACTCGATCGTGACGTCAATCTGGGAAGGGACAAGCAATATACAGGCCCTAGATCTTCTTGCTCTTTTGCTGAAGAAAAATATACACGTTGCAATCATGGAAGAGCTTCTTGCCGGAGTGCGGAATCTGAAGGACGAAAGCTGGAGGATAAAAGTATCAGCCTCGATTCAACATGAGTTTGATGCCATTAAAAAATGGCTTTCCGGTGAGGATCGGGAGATATATGCAAAAGATATTTTGAATGCACTCGGTGGTGCAATTTCGCTGGTGCAACTTTTCATGTTATCTGATCTGGACAGTTCTAGAAGGTTCACGCAGGTTGCATCCATCTTTTACTACAAGCATTTCACTGATCATGTGGGAATGCCGGCGAGCTTGCTGAAGAGCGACGCGATACAATGGATGAATAGAGATTAGCCCGCATGAAACAGTATTAAGGAGAAACTTCGGGAACTGTACCTTCGCCGCCTTTAAGTTCCCCAGATGGCTGCTTTCCCATTACTACCTTCTTCATCATAAGAGTGAAGACCACGGATATGGCAAGAAATACCATTCCTATTATGTATATGTAGCTGAACGCAGTTGAAGATGGAAGCGAAGCATAAACAAGAGTACCCGTCGGGGTTTTTCCCACAACAACAGTGGCAACATAGGTCGTTTCGATAACACCGCCTATAGCCGGCGCCAGAGCCGATCCTATGTTCCTGAATACGACGTTCATTCCAGTTGATGCCCCTGCCTCATTCCTTGGAGTCGATATCAATAATATGTTGATGACTCCGACAAAGATGAAGGACAATCCAGCGCCCATCAATGCTGCATCCTCGGTAACTGCACCTGGCGAAGCACGGTTAAAGTAGAGCCCCATATAGGACAAGAATAGGACAACGGTGCCGATCAATATTGTGAGCTTCGGTCCCTTCCTCTTTGTTACGACCGCTGAAAGAGGTGCAAATATCATTGAAACTACAGCCGCGGGAAGCATTACCAGTCCAGCATTAACTATTGAAAGCGCGAAGCCAGCAGGCTTTGGGTCCTCAAGGAGCGTTGGTACAGTGTAAAAGAGGAAGAACATGCCGGTCATTGCGAAAAGACCTGTGAAGTTGGACAGGAACACGTTTCTTATTCTAAGCAGCTTCATGCTTATGAAGGGTGATTTGGAACGCATTTCAACAAATACAAACAGGAGAAGAGTGGCAATTGAGAGCATAAACAGTCCAATTATGGTTAACGAGAACCATCCCCAGTATTCCCCCTCCGATAATGCGAGTATCAGGGAAACTACGCCTATTGCAAGCGCAAAAACTCCCGGAAAATCTATGGTGGCATAATGGCGCTCTGACGTGTCCTTGAGGAATATTGCAGACAAGATAAGCAGAGAGAAAGCCACAGGTATTGCAGTGTGATATGAATACTGCCAGCCGTAATACTGGGTAATGTATGCACCAAGTACAAGGCCAACTGCAGCTCCTGCTGTAAAAGTGGAACTTACTATTCCCTGGGCGAGCGCAAGTTCCTCCTTTGGAACCTGGTCGTTCAGGAGGGCAAAAGCAACTGGAAACATACCCATGCCTAGTCCCTGAACCGCCCTTATGAAAATGAATTCATCAAGGCTGGTTGCGAAGCCGCCAAATGAAACCGCAATGGCATAAACAGTTGCAAGAATCAGAAAAATCCTCTTCTTTCCGTAAATATCTGCCAACCGACCAAAGATGGCTGCGGAAACCGTTCCTGAAATGATATATGCAGTGATAATCCACGAGAGGGAGTCGTAATTTGTATTGAAGAAACCCCTGAGAATTGGGATTGCAGGAGTTATCATGGTTTCAACGTATGTTATAAGTATTCCCATGAATGCCATTATTGCAATTGTCAGGCCGGCATGTCTGGAGAAGTTAGGCATATTACAACCTGCATCTTGATAGTTATAATTAAACTTGATAAAATTTTATTTTAAAAATTAGGTAAGGTGACGTCAACTATTTCCAGATTTCAACAATTTCAGTGCTTTTCCTGAGGTTCACAAGACGTGCCATATTCAGTAGGGATCTCTCATGAGCATCTTTGTCTGGAGAGGAAACCGCATCCTCCACGACGACAGTGTAGAAACCGCGATTTGAGGAATCTCTCGCACTTGACTCGATTCCTATTTCTGTTGAAATTCCGGTAAAGATGATCGTCTCAATTCCAGCATTTCTGATCATCATCTCAAAATTAGTTCCCAGAAAAATATTTGCTGTGTTCTTGTTCAGTGTGATATCCCCTTCCTTCGGTTTGAGGTAGAGATCCAACATATCAGGAGTCATCTGGGAAAATCCCCTTCTGGATACAAGCCTCATGGAAGATTCGAACTTCTCAGGCAAGGGAGTTATTTTCGTGAAGAAGATTGGGACTCCAGCTTTCCTTGCACCAGCTATAACTTTCTCTAGGTTCGCTATGAATACATCATTGTTGAAGATCCTGTTCACCAGCATGTTCTGCACATCCCAAACAACAAGAACCGAGTGATCCGGCGATATTATGTCCTTCAGTTCTGTTCTTAAATGTCTTTCTGCCATGCATATAGTATTACGCAAAGGTAAAAAAATTGTTCTGTGCACGTTCCCTATATGGCTCGGTACTTGGTAGGAACTGCAATCAGGGTCGTTAACACCGCTGGGAATTCAATTGAATATGTTCAGCAATTTGACTCGAGTGACCTCTCGTTCGGTGTTCACTCAGCCCCCAGTAACTCCCTGACCATGAATGATGTGTTGAATGAGCATGGAAGTCATCCCTATTGCCAAGCAGTGCAGCCCGACGGTGGCAGTGTCTGTTGGAGCCAAGCATCAACGCAGTTTATGACTGTGTCTGCTGCAATGAGTGTAACTGCTGGTTTCCCTTGCTTGGGGAGCGTTATTTTTAAGACAAGCATGGAGTTCACCTCAAGCTCCACCAACGGAGTAAGCGTGACCCTAACAAACAGCGGATCCAATTGGGCATATTTTATAGTCTGGCAGGGTGGATTAGATAGTAATGGCTCTATATATTATGGTGGGCCGGATTATAGCATATGGTATTATGGCACAACTCCACCATAAATTAAAATGACGAATTGACTTAGTGGTATTATAATGCATTCCGTGGAGTTTCCAGGTGAAAATGAGGCAAAATTCTCGTCTGGAATCATTTTTGTTGCGTCAATTTTACTTGTAGTTGCATTCCTGCAGTCTAATGTCTCACCTCTCAGCATATCGTCACATAATTCCCGTTATCTTTCTGCAAATCCTTTACCTAAGAATTCTCAGATGCTGGAGAACGCAACTGCTATCTATGGCAGTTCATTTCAGAATATAACCGTAAAATCTTCCTTTAATTCTGGTGCTTTTGACCCCATTAATGGTAATGTTTACCTTTTTAGTCTAAATGCACAAAGTTTATCTGTTCTTAACTCAACCACAAACAAGCTAATCACAACGCTTTCTTTATCACCTGCAACCGGAAGTTCAACCAGCGTTAAAGTCGCTTTTAATCCGTTCAACCAGGAAATTGAGGTTCTCACTTTTTCCAGACTTTACCTTATCAATACCAGCAGCAACAGTATATCAAAATACATTACTGTCTATCCTTTCTCAGTAGACCTGGCTATAAATCCAATTAGCGGTGACAGTTACATCTTGTATGACACAAATATCACCGATTTAAATGGAACCAGTTATCATGAAAGGGTTTTGTTTTCGTTACCTTCTTCTTGGCTGATGAGCGCACTCGCATACAGCCCAGAAAAGAACGATCTTTATGTCTCAGGAACAAATGAAGTAAACTATACATTCGAGGATCGAACACTTGTGATAAATGCCTCCAATGGTTCTTTAGTTACTTCAATTAATGTAGGCGGGCTCGCTTCTGCCTTGTACTATGACTCCAATTCTGGCATAGTCTACGGCGAAACGCCTAATGATTTGTTTGCTTTTGGCTCAACGAATTATTCAATTATTGATAATGCTTTGATAGATGTTGGAGGCATAAGTTCATTTTTCATAGACCAAGAGGAAAATCTGCTCTTAGCGACGATTATTGTGAATTTTTCAATATACGCTTTTTCCCTTTCCCATTTTAAAATGAGTTACAGCATATCTATCAATAATCAAACAAGCGGAGTGGGACTGTTGTTTGATCCCCTGACTAATGCCATTTATATTAGTTTGAATAAGCAAACAGTGAGCATTGTCCATACGGGTTACAGTGAGTTCGTTAGATCAGCTGCGTTCATTGAAAACGGCCTTACACCAGATTCAGAATGGAATATCTCATTAGAAGGCATGACTATGCATGCCATGAAGCAATTTGCAACATTTTTTGTTTTAAACGGCGCTTATGCTTTTGAGGTCAACCCAGTGCAGGGAATGCACGCATTCCCACAAAACGGTGTAGTCAATGATACTGAATCGAATTCTACGTCTTCCATAATATTCGCGGCAGAATATAGTCTAACGATCAATGAGAAGGGACTCAATAATGGCACAAACTGGACCGTCCGCTTGAACGAGTCATATACAAGTGCAGGCTTCAAAATCCTTAATAATCCCTTAAACTACTCCTCCACGTCAAAGTTGATTCGGCTCAACCTCACCAACGGAACTTACACTTTTAACGCATATCCTGTAGGCAACCTTAAACCTGAACCTGAATCTGGGCAGATCAAAATTTCTGGACTGAATGTTACACTTAATCTTAATTGGTCACGTCCTCCCCTCCGAAATATAACTTTTCCGTTGTATTATATTGCGCTTCTTGCGAGTTATATCGCGCTTTTAGTGCTCATATTTGTTATACTGTTCAGCAAAAGCAGGAAAAGGAAGAGAGTAAAGTGAGAGGATATTTTCCTTAAATCGATTATAACTGTATGTCTTCGTTGCAATGTGTTCAGAAAACCTCCAGATATGCTTGCGCAAGATATTTATCATGTAGTTCGGGGATAGGAATGTTTCCCGGGTCTCGTTTTAGCAAAGATGGTTGTAAATCCCGTAAAAAGGCGCCAGACGTGTGAATGCATGTCAGATTAACGGTGTTACAAAGTGTCCCGGGGAGTATTTATCAGGGGTGATTACAATATTCATAGAATTGGCTTCAATAGAGGTTTCTGATTAGGTCCAGATCAAGCTATACATTTACAAAAAGTGGTTAATGGTCACACATTCACCTTAGCTCTTGTCAACAGCCTTCTTGGTAAATTTTATCATTTGTGAGCCGGAAGACTCCTTGACTTGGCAAGGGAGTGTCAACTAGCCAATCGCTGCGGTTCAATGAATCAATGCCTACTGGCATGGGAGAGACCAGCAACAAGCCCCTTCCGTCAGGGAGGGGTAGTTGACATTGATGTTATTGGGAGAAGTCTCGTATCCATTTTCGTGGAAAAATATGCCGTTCGGATAATGCAAATTAATACAACATCCAAAAAACTCCGCATTTGGAACCACTTGCTCATTTCACAAGCGCTGCAAAAACCTTATGAATGCAGAATGTTGTTGTTGAATTTCATGAACAAATTCGACATTGAATTATACAATGGGCTGATGAAAGGAATCGTGAAGTGCGCGGGGATAATCAGGAAATCTGCCAGTCTTGAGGAGCCGAATGGCAAAATCGAGGGCCTTCTTGGAAAGATACAGGAGAAGATAGATGTCATGGTCGAGGAGAGCCTGCAGTAGGAAATTATTCCTAAAAAATTTTAGGGTGCTTTGCATATATGATATCAGAGCCAGAAAGAGAATAGAAAATGATGAATGTTGAATATAACCATGAGAAATACCAAGAAGCTGCCCTGAAAGCATGGAGCACGATACACAAGATTCCTGAAAAATATAAAATAAACGGAAGATGGCGGAGGAAAATATCATAAGATGAGGGAAAAATGGAGGAGTTCTAAGGTATGTTCGTAATTAAAATTTATTATATTACTTGCATTAAGGTAAATGAGAGGATGATCGTTTGCTAAATCGTAGTCAGATTACCCTTTTGTTTCTTGGAGACCTTCTTCCACTCTTCCTTATTGGCCTACTTTTTTCTATTCAACCAATAAATATATTTCAATTGATGTTTTTTGCCGTTTTTCTAATTATATCTCTTATAGGAATTTATTATTGGAGAATAGCGCTCAAGGAATCGGTGAAGTCAAACAGAGATTCAAGAAAAGATAAAACTGTAATTAAAAAGGTGGAAGATCGAGGAAGTATCTACACCATATATATGGTGACGTATATTTCGGTTTTACCTTTATTATCCAGAAATATAGAGGGTTTTGTATCTTTAGATCG
>JAKATM010000142.1 GCA_021818765.1 Thermoplasmata archaeon
CGGCGGTCCTGGGAAACTATCTTTCTAGCTGGCACTTCCTTCTCGATCTTCCTGAGCGTGGATGCCGTGTTCTTAATCTGGGCTTCGGCTATTGAGTCAGATAGAGTGCTGAACCAGACTGTCAGGAGAAGTATCACGGCGACCTCAATATAGAAAGGGACCTCGGCACCGCTCGAAACTTCAGGTATGAGCGATGGATCGATCGCCATAACCGCAACTATAACAAAGCAGATCTCGACTATGAACATGACCACGTTTTTATATAGAACAGTAGGGCTGAGTCTCCTTATCGAGTCTTTCAGTATCGCTAATTTGTACAGTTTTGGCTTGGTGGTCTTGAATTTAGTAACTGCAAAATGAGCTTCAGAATCCATTCTTGAACCCCTCCAGATAAGACAGGATCGGACCTATTGCAAGGAATGGAAAGAATGTCAGTACAGCGAGTATGAATATGGCAACAATCAGAACTGCGGTGAAAGTCAGAGTATCGGTGCGAAGGGCCTCCGAGGCATATCTCTTCCTCTGTACCATGCTACCTGCAATTGCCAGCATAACGGCTATCGGGATAAATCTCCCAAGCCACATTACAATGCCTGTGCTTACGTTGAAGTATACAGTGTTGCCGGCTGATCCTAGAAAGTCTGAGCCGTTATTTGCGGCTGCTGAAGTGTATTCATACAGAATCTGGGTAAAGCTTAAGGAGTTTGTTCCGAGGCCTACAGCAGCCTGTGCACCGATCGCAAATGTTATAACAGTTGGAACAAGGATTATTATGGGATGACTAAGAAATGCGACAATGGCCAGCTTGACATCACCTGCATTGATCTTGGTACCAAGATATTCAGGAGTCCTGCCAGCCATAAGACCCACTATGAACACTGTCATAATGACGTACATTAGCATGTACATGGCGCCAACGCCAATCCCACCTGGAGTGGCTTGGATAATCATGCCAAACAGCGCAGCAAGGATGATAAGCGGATTGAAGGCAGAGAGGCTGGCGTTTACGGAACCGGTTGTAAATGCCGTCGTAGTTATGGTCCAGAAAACAGAGGATGCAGCCCCGAATCTTACCTCCATTCCTTCTCCCATTTGAGTTATAGGTATGAAGGCAATAAGAATGTCAATAATATAAAGTGAATAGGAGGCTAAAATAAGTGTTCTGCCCTCCTTAATCCTTCCAAGCATTCTGCCAAACAGGAATGGAAGGGACGTAGGGATAAGCATCATAAGGGCCAGTTCAAAGAGGTTTGTGATCTGGCTGGGGTTCATCAAGGGATTTGCTGCATTTGCACCAAAATATCCGCCCCCGTTAGTTCCAAGCTGCATTATTGATACGAGAGAAGCGATTGGGCCAGACTTGACAACTTCAGAGCCTCCAAGTTCAAGCGTCTTGAAGATAGAATAGCCACTGAGCGACTGCGGCACTCCAAGGAATATAAGTATTATCGCAGCAACTCCCGA
The DNA here is from genome assembly GCA_021818765.1 of Thermoplasmata archaeon. Taxonomy (GTDB): domain Archaea; phylum Thermoplasmatota; class Thermoplasmata; order Thermoplasmatales; family Thermoplasmataceae; genus UBA582. The sequence goes on from JAKATM010000142.1 coordinate 1,465, forward strand.
CAGCGGTATCAAGACCCTTACAATGGTCCTTGTATAGTCTACATAAAAATTCCCCAGGCCCTTTGTTTTACCTGTGAGACCCCTGAACAGTGCAATTGCAACGCACAAGCCAGTGGCTGCCGAGGTAAATTGAAGAAATTGAATAACTGCCATCTGGGAAAGGTAAGATAGAGAAGTACCGCCATTGTAATGCTGCAGATCCGTGTTAGACGAGAATGACAATGCAGTGTTAAGTGAAAGTGACCATGACATATCGGGTGCATGCATCGGATTAAGAGGCAGGCTGCCCTGTATCAGGAGTAAGACAAAACCTATTGCTGCCTCAACGACATTCAATGCCAGGATGGCCCTGAGATAGGCTTTCCATCCCATCTCCTCATACGGATTCACGCCGCCAAGATAGTAAATCGCCTTTTCTATTGGACTAAAGATCCTGTCGAGTCGTGTTTTCCTCGTGGAATAAACGGAAAGCAGGTAAGATGACAGAAACCAACCGCCTATCAGCACAGAGCCCAGTTCCAGGACAATTATGAATGCTGCACTGGTGGTAATCATAGGCTATGCCTCTGGTCAATAGATGCAATATCGCAAAGGATTATTTTTGCTGTTGAATAATGAAGATGCCGATAAAATTCATATAATGATACATTAAAAGTTGACATGGATCAACTCCACTGCCCGGATCTATTGTACTCTTACGGGTTCTGCGCTTCTATGAGATTTTAGGACTATAGAACTGACAGTGCTCTTTATTCCCTGTATCTTCATTATCTTATTCTTCAGAAGGTCACGCAGTTCTTCAATATCCTTTGCCTTGACGAGGATGACGATGTCAAATTCACCCGTTACCTCATAAATTTCACTTATATTCTTCAACTCTTTGAGAGCAGCCACAACGTCGTCTACGTGTGGTGAGTCTACAAAGAGATCAATGAATGCCAGTATGCCATCGTCCATTCTAGACTCTCCTTAGTTTTCAGAGAAGATAATTCTAACGTTGTATAAATAAGTGGACGGTAAGAGAGAATAAAGAATTGTTGAGCCTGCATATAAAATAGCTGGATTTAGCTAAATGGGAATTACCAGCCTTATTGTCGGTTTTGCAGAAATTGGTGAGATAGATTATACGTTAAGAATTGAAGCGTTGGCATTTTTAGGCCTGGACTTACTTTTCCATCAGAGACTCCCTAAGGATGGATGTGACGTATCCCTTCACCTGCGAAAAGCTAAGTTTAGGCGGCATTGGCTTTTCGTTTGGGTTCACAAGGACTTCGAGAACCCCAGCTGATTTAGCCGCAAGAAATTCGTCAATCGCTGCGTCGAGATCCGACAATTTCTCAACTCTCCTTCCATATATGCCAATGGATTGGGCAAGCTTTGAAAAATCTGGATTGAGGAGATCTACACCCCACTCCGGATAGCCCATGACCTCCTGCTCAAATTTTATCATGCCGAGTATTGAGTTGTTGAAGACAACCACCTTGATTCTGCGATCATACTTTCTTGCGGTGATGAGTTCCATCATTGTCATTGCGAAGCTTCCGTCACCAACAAGTGCAACGACCTGGCGATCGGTGGCAAATGAAGCGCCAACTGATGCCGGTATGCCTACGCCCATGCTTCCAAGCCATGGTGAAAAGAGAAAAGTCTTTCCTTCCTCCGTTCTGAAATTTCGCATCCCCCAAACCGTTACATTGCCGGTATCCACAACAATGACTGCGTTCTTGTCAACTTTGCGGGATAACCTTGCTGCCACTACCTCGGGTTTCATTGGCTCAGATGTGTCAGTCTCGGCTTTCTCGAGCTCCTTGATCCAGGATTCCTTTGTCCCCTGAAGTTTTGTGTAATACTTGTCATTCTTTGTATCTGGATTTACACGTTTCATGAAATCTGAAACAGTGCAGAGGCACTCTATGCTTGAGTTAAACCTCTTGTGGAGGTTGGAAGGATTTGATTCGACCTGGATTATTTTTATATCGTCGCGAATGAAAGCACTGTATGGGAAACTGGTTCCAAGAAGCACGAGCAAATCAGCATCTTTCATGGCATCTATTGACGCTCTAGATCCCAGAAGGCCGAGTCCGCCAAGTACCTTCTTGTCAAAGTCGCTGACAATACCCTTAGCATTCAGAGCATATATTATCGGAGCACCTATCTTTTCCGCAAAATCGTTGATCAAGGCTGACTGCCCTATAGATCCTCGTCCGATAAACAGCAGCGGTCTCTTGCTGTTGTTTATTGCATCAATTGCCTCTTTCGGATCGAAGTTGTAAGATATCACGGGATATTTTGCAATTCCATGAAGCTGCTTTGACACCGAAGCAGATCTGAGCATGTCTACCGGTAGGGTGATGTGAGCA
>JAKATM010000143.1 GCA_021818765.1 Thermoplasmata archaeon
TATTGGATTTTGCCTCTTCAGGGACGTCACTGAAGTAATTCACGTAGTTCTCCATCTCATTGATCATATCCTCGATGGTATTAGGCCCAAATCTTCCTCCGAAGCCCCTCATAACCTCTCTCCTGTATGAGATTTCCTGCTTTCCAGCTTCGGTTATGGAATAAGACCCATTCTCATTCCGAACAACGAGATCCAGCGATTCAAGGTTTCTGAGCAGCGGATATATTGAACCTGGGCTTGGTTTCCACCTGTCCATTGTCTTCTCCGCTATTGCTGACATTATTTCGGAACCCTTCATTGGCTTTTCGTTGAGAAGTTCAAGGACATAATGCCTTAGACCCCTGAAACCAACTCCTCCCATGAACCCGCGTCTTCCATGCCCACCATGCATTCCTTCTCTATGTTCATTGTTTCCGTACATATCTATCAACACTATATCGCTTTCCGATATTAATAGATATCGGATTTCGATATTGTTTCAGCAGAATGATATAAGAAGGTTAAATATCTGATCAGGTTAGCGGGAATAGTTGATAGACTGCGAAGACTTTGGCGAAATACTGGTTTATGATAGAAAGGGAAAGCAGAGAACGCTGGACCATGAAACTACCGTCGCTTTATGCAAAAAGGCGCAGGAAGAAGGCGTCGGTATAGATGCTATCATAAAGAGAGAGATAGAGCCAGATCTGAAGTTGATAAAATTCATTTAAATCACATTTTAACCGGGTCACAAGTTTTTGCGTAACTGGTCGTTCTTGGACGAGGTAATTTGGTTTTGAAGTGGAGGATCAAGATTAATTTGATTTGTAGCGTTTCCATGAAGATTCTTTTTGCAATGGCAAAAAGGGGCATAGAAATCTCTTAATACAGCATGGTTTATACAATGATCCCAGCCACATTTTATTCGTAAGAGTTTATCGGATAAGTTTTTCATATCAGCTAGACATCGCGCCAACGGGATCTCTTTACGGCAATGAAGGTGAATATCAGCGTTATTATGATAAGTATGAGCCAGTAAACAGCAGTCTGCAATACCGAAAGTGCTGCAAAACCAGCCTGGCTCTGCGCAATCTGTGCGGCATACGTTGTGGGTGAAATATAAGCAAGATACCTGTAGGGGAAAGGAATATAGCTGATTGGATAATATATCGGCGGTATAGTGGTAAGTAATGGAGATAATATTCCTGCAAATGCCCAGCTCTGCACTATATCCGTTGAAAGTGTGGACAGGAAGAATCCAAGTGAAACTGCAAAGGTGAATATGGTAGCCATGTCAGCAGCAAGAATTAGTGCCCCAATTGCAGTTAGATGAACGAATAATATGTTGAATATCGCCAGAAGAACCAGAGTTGGCAGACTATAGACTATCTGGGAAATAGCCATTCCGGCTACATAAATTCCCGCCCCCGTTGGTGAACTCACCACCATGTCCTGGAGCCTCATGTCATTTTTCAGGTGAGATAGATCGCCCTGCATCGCGGTCCCGCTTCCAACCATGTTCATAATCAATGCACCTTCTGCAGCAACAGGCAGAAGTGTTCCATGGCTTGCAAATGTCACCACAGCAAGAATTGAAAGAGGGGCTAGAAGCGTGTTTACGAGCGTTACAGGATAATTGACCATTGCATATAGGGAATTAACAAGGACCGATGCGTAAAGCTGGCTACTGCGATGTCTTATCATCCCGTGTACCTCCATAAATGATATTCTCAAAAATTGTGTTTAACGATATTTCCTGGACAGTGAACCTGAGCCCTCTCGATATGAGGATGCTTACAAGATTGTATACCTGATCCTCGTAAGTGAATATTTGTGTACCTCCTTCTGCCAGATGCACTACTTTCCAGGAATCACCTTCTAATTCGAAGTCCGGTGAAGATACCCTGATGCTGTATGGATATTTGGATAAGTTCCTGAGATCTTCCATTGTTCCAAATCCAACGAGGTATCCCTTATTCAAGATTCCTATCCTTGATGCAAGTGCCTCCGCTTCCTCTAGGTAATGCGTGGTAAGAATGATGGATTTTCTGTCCTTGATAGAGGAGAAGAGGTTCCATAGATCTTTCCTGGAAATATAATCAAGACCTGTGGATGGTTCGTCTAGGAAGATTATATCGGCTTCCGACGCGAGAACCGTGGCCACCAGAACCTTACGCTTTTGGCCGCCGGAAAGTTTTCGATTCTTCTGGTGTTCAAACGCTTCCATGCCAAGTTTTCGTATCGTATCAGTGGCCATTTCCATTGCTTCTGCATGATTGTATCCGCGATACATCAGATAGGATGTGATTGTCTGGATGGGAGTCATCCACGGAACAGCTCTCGCCTCCTGTGGAACAGCCGCAATCCTTTCGCGTATTTTTTTAGGCAGGGAAACGACATCAACGCCATCGATAGTAGCGGTTCCGGAGGTTGGAAGCAATTGTGTGGAAAGAATTCGAACCAGAGTCGTCTTTCCGGCGCCATTCTCGCCAATAAGCGAAAAAATACCGTTTTCCTCGAGGGAGAAGGATACGTCTATCAACGCCGGCACTTTTCCGTCGTACGTTTTGAAGATGCCGGAAACTTCAAGTCGCATAAACCCTCTGCAGCAAATGGTTCACCCACGTAATAGCTTTTCCACAAATCAAGTGACAGGCAGATTTAGTACCCCGCCTCCTTAGCGTGAATGATCCAGAGGGTCAAAGTCTTTAGAATGTTTGATGGCTGGAATGGGATGTTGCAACTTTTCATATCCTCAACTTAATAACAGAGTTTCGTGTTTTTACATTTGTGTTATGGGCAAGAGTTATCTGCTATCGGAACCACAGAAAAAAATGAGAGGACCTGCATCGAGGCCTAAATTAAGGCCTCAACAGTTATGATGCGACAATCCTGTCATGATTTAATTTATAGGATTATGCTGAGTTACATGAAACATCTAAAACTAAATTTTTAGTTCACTTTCAGCGTTTGAATAGAGAATCCTTATAACTTACAAAACCATCTTAGCAGGATGTTTGAGCCTATTACAAGAAACATATTCCGTTGGGGGACTATCGATGGCGAGACAGGGATAATGATGTATTCTCATTTGCTACTGAGAGAAAACAAGGCCGTCCTGATTGATCCGCTTGCCATGCCTGAAATCATCAAGATGATCCGGATTCTGGGAGATCCGGTCGCTGTGATCATGACAACATACCCACACCTCAGAGGATGCTCTCTCCTTTCCAGGCAAATGGGCATTCCGTTATTTATACCGGACATTAAAGCAATTGATGAGGACGAAGCGATTACAAAAATGTTTATTGATCTCTATAGTATGAAAGAAGCTCGGCAATATGATGAATCAACCAGTCTGCCTCTTGATATTAAAGCCCATATTATTCCAGGGAGACACGAAATGGCGCTGAAGTTCGATGATTTCCTTATAGTAGGAGATTCCGCGTATGGATTAAATGGCAAACTCACCTTCTCCGCCGCTTTAAAGCCAATTATTAAGAAGACATCTGCAAATGGACTTCTATCGGGGCATATAGAAGACATACCCAGTGGCTTGCAGGATATGTTATAGCTAACCAATGACCTGCAATAATTTACATTCAATTGGTTGTAACACACTGGATTGCTCTTTGACCTGCGCATCAACAAGAATCTCCATAGACATTAGTCAATTTTAATGTTGTAGCTGCACTCAGATTTTTTTACCCAGCATTGGCAAATAAACCAGCATAAGCCTGCTCCAAGCAGTAGAATCCTTGCTATCATTCTCTTTAGTTTCTTCGGAAAATGCACTCCAAAGTTCTTTTAAGATGGGATCAATTTTATTTGAAGTCCTCTTT
>JAKATM010000144.1 GCA_021818765.1 Thermoplasmata archaeon
AGAAAATGATGACTCCTTTCATGCTGCTTGCATCATGAAAGCTTCAAGACTGTTGGAGGCCCTCTTAAAGATTTTGAAAGGTCATTCAGGCACTATTCATGGCGTACATTAGGTATAAAACGCCAAACCGGGATAAAAAAATTATTAGATGAAGCAGTCAAAAAGTCAACGTTCCACGTTAATCCAGGACAAGAATAGGTAGTATAATTTGCAAAGATTCAGGATGCGCGAGAAAAATTGCATTTAAGAATAATAATATATGTGCTGGGCATACCTTCCTATATATAAGGAGTACCTAAAAGATGGATTTGCCTGCGTTGCTTTCTGTCAATGAATCTTTCTATCCTCATGAAGGAGGCGCCGAGAAGAGGGCCTTCGAGACGCTGGTGCGTTTGGCAAGAAAGGGTTTTGACGTAAAGGTACTGACAAACCCTTTTCCGGATCATACAAACGTGCCTGGCCTAGAAATTGAGTATGTTACTGACATGAATGAAAGCCAGTACTTTAAGAAGGGATCAAGGAAAATCCTTGGAGTTCATGAATTCGCTTCAAAACTCAGAGCGAAATTGAAGGCAGACCATGATGCTGACATCTTTATGTTCGATGAGTTTCCGCTGCTTCCAGCACTGAAGGGTGCTTCCGTGTTGCCGGTTGACAAACTCAAATTCTTCACATGGCATGAAGTACTTGGAGATTTCTATAGAAGTAACGGTCTGCTATGGAAATTTGCAGAGAGATGGGAAAGAAAGGCTGCCAACCTATTTACAAATAATATTGCAGTCTCAAGCATAGTAGCCTCCATGATAGAGAACAGGTACAATGTCCCAGGTGTATCTGTGATTGAGAATGGCGTCAACGTCAGAGAGCTTGACAACGAGAACCAGAAGAACTGGGGAAAGATCATTTACATAGGTAGAATAGAGCCCCACAAGCGCGTAGATCATCTAATTACAAGTATTGGCAAGCTATCAGGCGTGGAACTTGAAGTTATAGGTGCTGGTAGCCAGTTGAACCATATTAAGCACGTTGCAAGTTCGTTCCCCAACGTAAAGGTGACAGGACATCTTCCGAGATCCCAGGTGGTTGAAAAGCTGAAACAGTCATGGCTCTTTGCGATGCCAAGTAACAGAGAAGGGTTTTCTATAGCTTCCCTGGAGGCTATGGCAGCGTCAGTGCCTGTAATAACAATCGCAGGGCAGTATAATCTTGCAGCCAATGAGGTGATCAAGGATGGCAGGAATGGTATCATTGCAAAAAGTTTTGATGACATGTCGGCAAGAATAGAGATGCTTTACAAAGACGAATCAGCTTGGAAGGACCTCAGCAAGAATGCACATGAGTTTTCTCTCAGGTACGACTGGGAAGTTATCACAGAAAAGCTCTCAAAAATCTTAAGTTCATCATGGTAAGCAGAAGGACTTTACTATACGCTGCAGTCATTTTCGTCCTTGCATTCATCTCGCGATCTATAATTTTCCTGCGGGTCGGCTTCCCAACAGGTGATGCTGGACAATTCGCCTCATTTGTGACGGAGTTCCAGCTTAACGATGGATTTGTTCCTGCGACAAACATACTGTATTATCCTGGAAGTACATATATATACCCTCCTCTTATATTTCTTGGCATATCTGCTTTCAACCTGATGCTAGGGCACTTTCTGACTCTTCCGGTTTCCGCATCATTATTCGAACTCTTCTATCTTGCTATAATCATATCATCAATTCAGGCTCTATTCCTGGCTCTATATTTTAGGAAATTTCAAAACAGGGTCGAATTTCTCTTAACCGCTGGAATGTTGGTCCTTTTTGATGCATCCCTTTACGAAATGTCATGGGGGGGTTACCCTGACATCATTGCAACCTTCTTCATGATAGTTATGCTTTATTTTGTAGACAAGAGATATGAAAACAAGCGCTGGTTGCTATATGCTTCCATCCTTTTTATTGTTATTGCATACACGCATGATCTGACTTATTTCTATTCCCTGCTTGTTGTAGCTTGCATCGTTATATTTGATCTTTTAAGGCGAAATTTCATGTCAGCATTGAAGGTTCTAATGCTGTTAATTGTAGGTGGTGTCTCTGGATCTATATGGTGGATACCCCGTATTCATTTCGTGATCGGTGCGGCAACAATTAATATGTCTACTGGAACCGGCCTTTTTACTCAAGTTGGAAGTGCAGCTGTGCTTTTACAGGCAGTTCCGTTCATGATCCCAATCTTATTCCTTGCCCTGATCGAACTGTTTGCTTCAATTAGAATGGGTCACTTTGAACCCATTGATTCATTTTCTATCGCTTTGATAGCAAGTGCAAGTGGACTTTTCTTTATTTTCTACGATTCTACACTCACAGGAAGAATGATGCTTTTCTCCTACGCAATGCTCATGATCATAGTTCTGAAGAACATTGGAGTGATCAGGAAGTCAGGAATCTATAAAAATATCAGGCTTTTGAGAGGAAAACGTCTTGTTGCAATTACTCTGCTTTTCCTGCTGATCATGGCTCCAGTTCAGATATTGTTCGCCTCGAATACGGTCTCATACTACAGTTCCGGAGATTTCCAGTACAATTCATCCCTTATTAAGTACGGCCAGTCCCACTTCGACAACAGCACGATCTTGGCACCAAACATCGGCACGTTCATTGCGGCCGAGGACAACGCCAGGGTAATCATCTATACAGGTTTCGTTGTTGGTTCCGTACAGGTGGAAGAAAGAGATGCTGGTCTGTCAATTATTCTTGCTTCAACAAGCCAGTCTTCTCTTTACAACATATCGAAATACAACATCGCTTATGTCATAGTTCAGTCCTCAATCTTGAATACAACTATAGACGGTCATCTTATAACTTTTCCATCACCGTACTATCAACTATCAGGGATATTTGATTCTTATTACGTTTACAAAGTAGCGGGCGCATGAACCTGCACCAATTTAACACGCAAGATAAAGCTTGCAATGCCCAAGTGGGCTCGACCGGATTCGAACCGGTGACCACCGCCTTGTAAGGGCGGTATCATAACCACTAGACTACGAGCCCTTGTAAACAGAAAGGTAGATTATTGCAAGGTATAATTTTATTGCCATTGAACAGTACCTGTGTTACAGCGTCTCTTTAAACGACAGTTAGAGAAAAATTTAGCCTTCGGCAAGCCACAAACCGCAATATAGAAACCCATTACCATTATTTTTGATAGCGGGAAGGGGGTGAATGACAGTACATCGTGCACATTCTTGAGAATATCCTTAATGGTTTACGCAAAAATTTATCTAGGAAAACACAAAACTGCCAGTTTTTCGTTATAAGGAGATAACAAAATTTAAACACTTTGATTAATTCAGTAAGTTAATGCCTGAAGACGAAATACAAGACAAGTCCAGAAGGACTTTCCTGAAGGCTATGATAGTTCTTTCAGCAGGCGCGGCTGTGGCTGGTGTTTTGAAAGAAGGGATAAGCAATCTTGTAACTCCCTCAGTGGGCCTCACCAGCTTCCCTTCGCTTCTTATAGTCGGCACCGATGGAAAGCCCATTATTGCCGATGACATTCCTGTCAGCACCAGCGTTCCGTTCCTTTTTGACTACCCTCTCTCCAATGATCCTAATTTCCTGTTGAATCTCGGAAAGTCGATTCCGTCGTCAAAGGTTTCAATTCCTGCGACCGGAGGAACATACCAGTCACCTGCTGGTGTAGGTCCAGCTAACAGTATCGTAGCATTCAGCGCAATATGCCAGCATTTGGGATGCACCCCGCCGGAAATTCATTTCTACCCGCCGGGAACACAGGTAATAGGCACCTCCTTTAACGGC
>JAKATM010000021.1 GCA_021818765.1 Thermoplasmata archaeon
AGAGCTGACATCTTTTTCGTCCTACGGCACCGAGTTGAGCCGGCTTGTTGGTGTTTCGCAACAGGCGATCAATAAGCACCTCTTCCTGCTGGAGAGGGCGAACCTGATAAGGCTCGTGGTTGATACAGACAACAGCAGGAGGAAAGTATACATTCCTTCTGGGTCATCTTCACTCATTATTGACTATTCAAGAAATTTTTTCACAGTAACAAAGAAGGATATCTATGAGGGTAAAGAGGACAATACTGAACTTGACAGCAAGGCAAGCCTCATCGACCAGCTCAGGGACGTTGAGGGCAGGATTGATTCGATAACTGAAGATAGGATGAAGTTGCTCAGGTTGAAAGACAAGATCATGGAGAAAATCCACTCGAGGCTGAACCTGCAACCGCTCGACCCGATATCCAGAAAAATAATTACAGAATATATAGAGTGCCTGGACGTCGATAGGACGGCGGAAATCGTCGGGATGCCTTCAGTGCTGGTCGAACATATTCTTTCACTGAACAACCTGAAGGAAATACTGTCTAATCCCTCATAGACGTGATTCCTGATACAATCGATAGGGCAAACAGGATAAAGCCGATCACGACGGAATAAGTCACGATTGAGACGTCGAAAGGATGGAATTTATATATTATGGCAGGGAGAGTCATAAGTATCGCCCCAAGCACGAATATGGGATATTTTATTCTTTCAAAAGTAAACACAATTTTTCACCTCAAATAGCTATCTTTAAGAAGGTAAAGTCAACCGGCCAACCTGCCACCAGTGCGCGGATATAGAGATCGACCGCAACGACAACAAGAAGACTTACGAATGCAAACTGTTCATGATACCGGTTCAGTAAGCTCTGCCCGTTGAAGAGTTTCTTCACGCCCGATCCATGGGATAAGCAGCTGTAGCAGTCCACCGAACCACCAATCAGGTGCCTGAAAGCATGGCATGATATTGTCCACAAAGTCAGCAGGAGCGCGTTCACCAAAAGAAGGATGCTTCCAAGCCTGAAAATAAAGAAGCCGCTTTCGTAAACCAGTGACGTGTAGAAATCATAATAAAAGAAAGGCAGTATAGCAAGCCCGATGTAGAAGAAATACCTGTGGAAATTGTTAAGAGCGAAGAAGCCGGTTTCTCCTGAATATTTTCTCTTTGACGAATCCATCCTCTCGTCATTGAGACAGGCCATAGGATGCCTGAAGACATGCCTGTGGTAGTCCTTCCTGTAGGCATAGCATGATAACCTGAAGAGCGCTATGAATGGAAGAACCAGAACAGTTGGTGAATAGAAAGGGTCAACGTATCCCTGGTATTCAGAAACAGGGTAGAGGAAAAGTGCACCTGCAGACAGAAGCAGTATTACCACAAGACTCCAGAACCTCCAGTTGGGCTCAACAAGCTCGGAAATAAAGCTCAACCTGCGCTTATTTGCCATCATTTTTTCTTCCTCCTGTGCAGAAGTATACCAATTGGATCGTAGAACTCATTGACAACCCTCTCTTTCTCCGGTATGATCGCATTATCCGTTATGTGTATGCCCTCTGGACACACGTCCTGGCAGCATTTTGTAATGTTACAGAATCCAACTCCCCCATCAGTGTGCAGAAATCCAGTCCTGTCAATGGAGTCGAGCGGGTGCATGTCCAGCGCTGCGACTTTGACCATGTGTTTTGGACCAAGATAATTAGATTCATGTTCTCGGATCACGTGGCAGACGTCCTGGCAGAGGAAGCATTCAATGCAAGTCCTGAACTCCTTTGATCTCGTAATATCGATAGCAGCCATCCTCCATGGTTTTGGAAGGTCAGGCTTGGGTGTAAATGGAGGGATTCTCTTTGCAATCTCCCAGTTGTGGGAAACATTCGTAACCAGATCCTTTACCACTGGATATGCCCTCATTGGCTCAATAGATATTTTAGATCCCATCTTGTCAACCCTGGTCTTGCACATGAGGCGTGGAAGGCCGTTCACTTCTGCCGAGCATGAACCGCACCTGGCCGCCTTGCAATTCCATCTGACCGAAAGCGTCGGATCTATGTGGTTCTCTATGTAATGAACTGCGTCAAGAACTACCATGCCCTCTTGTGTGGGTACTTCGTAATCTACGAAGTGCGGGGCTTCGCCCTTAGACGGGTCGGATCTTTTGATAGATATCGTAACTTTATCAGACATGTTCTTGTTCCTCCTTTGATAAGAGAGCTTTCAATTCCGCCGGTAATTCAGGCACAGGATCGAATCTCATCGAAAAGCTCCCGTCCCCTTTCTTCGTAAACACGATGTTTTTTCTCCATTCCTTCTTTAGATCCGGATAGTCCTGCCTATAGTGAGCTCCCCTGCTTTCTTTTCTCTCCCTGGCGGCAGTGACCAGCATTTCAGCTATGTTGAGGAGTCCCTGTACCTCCAGGGCAGTAACTAGGCCTGGATTAAACCTTGTAGAGCCGCTGACACCGACCTTTCTGCCCAGCTTCTTCAGTTCTGCAATATCGGCAAGGGCCTTGTTGAGCCCTTCCTCGTTTCTCCAGATTCCTACGTTGCTGGACATTGTATCCCTAAGCTTCTCGAACACCTCATACGGATTCACGGGGTCCTTGACCTGGAGGAATGAAAGCACGCGATCGATCTCAGCCAATGCCTCCTTCTCGTCTATTGTTGATAGTTTCGCATTTTTTACGAACTTAGCAGCTTCCTCGCCAGTCCTTTTGCCAAATACAAGCAGGTCCGCTAGTGAATTTCCACCCAGTCTGTTCGCACCATGCAGCCCCGTGGCAGCCTCTCCTGCGGCAAATAGCCCCGATACCACGGTCTGGTTTGTCTCGGCATCAACCTTGATGCCGCCCATGTGATAGTGTGTCGTGGGTGCAACTTCCATCTTTTCCTTTGTGATATCGACGCCTGAGAATTCCTTATACTGCATGTACATGCTGGGGAGCTTTTCAAGTATGAACTTTGCACCTTTGTAAGAAATATCCAGGTAAACGCCCCCATGCTCAGTGCCCCTACCTTCCATTATCTCCCTGTATATTGATCGCGCAACGACGTCACGTGCGTCAAGCTCCTTCTTCTGGGGGGAGTACCTGAGCATGAACCTTTCTCCCTTTGAATTGTAGAGAAGGCCGCCGTCTCCTCTCACTCCCTCTGTTACTAGAAGGCCACGAATAGCTGGTGGCCAAATCATCCCAGTTGGGTGGAACTGAACCATTTCAAGATCCATCAATTCAGCACCGGCTTCGAATGCAAGCGAAAGTCCATCTCCGGTGGACTCCCAGGAGTTTGACGTAACCTTGTATATCCGACCTAAGCCTCCCGAAGCCAGTATGATTCCTTTGGCGGAAATTGAGTAGAATTCACCTGTTTTGAGGTCAAGTCCAATTGCACCCTTTACCTTGTGTCCATCAGATATAATCTTGGTGATCATTACTTCTTCAAGGAAAGATGCGTTGCTATGTATCACCTTGTCCTGGAGTGTTCTGATAAGTTCGAGGCCTGTCTTGTCACCAACATGGCAGAGTCTCCGGTATGTGTGTGCACCAAATGCCCTCTGAAGGATCTTGCCATCAGCATTCCTGTCGAAGAGCGCACCATATTCCTCGAGTTCCAGCACCCTTGCTGGGGCATCTTTTGCCAGTTTTTCCGAGAATCTCCAGTCTCCAAGGTAAACGCCCTCCACGTAGGTATCAACAAAGTGAACCTTCCAGTTATCTTCCTTATCAACGTTGCCAAGTGAGGCTGCAATCCCTCCCTCTGCCATTACAGTGTGAGCCTTTCCCAGGAGCGATTTTGTCACTATAAGAACCTTAACGTCCTGCTTCAAAGCCTCGACGGCAGCCCGGAGACCTGCACCCCCTGCACCGATAATAAGCAAGTCAGTTTCTATTTCATGAACCGCGGGTCTCTCTATGATAATCGCCAGCGAGTAAGCCCTCGATTCAATTTATAACTTTCGCACGTCTTCAATACAGATCCATATTTCGTCCTCGAAAGTACCAGATTATTTAACCGTAAAGCGAGAAATAAACTCCTCCTCGTTGTAAGCAAGCTTACCCGGTATAACAATAGTTGACGGGTTATCAGTGAATTTCTGGTTACATAGGACCCGAAGAGTGCCATAACTGACTGACAGTGAACTCGTACCGTATGCATGCACAACCGCAAGCTTCGTCGCGGAAAGATCCAGTTTGCCTCCAAACCGGTCGTTCATGCTTGCAAGTATTTTGCAGGCCTCTGAGACCGTCATGTAACGTGACTCAGTTATGTCGAGCAGGAGTAAAGTATGTAGCCCGCGTTCCATGTTGGCAATTATCTTATCATAAGGGCTTTGGGGAAAGAATTTCTCAGACACATAAGGAAGGGAGACAACCTGTCCCATCTTGTATATTTCAAGACCAAGATAACCTGGCACTGCTGTTATAATAGAGGAGTTTTCCATGACCTCGACTTGTATCCCTTCCGCGATTGCTTCAAAACGTATCTGGTTGTGTGTCGTTGCAGTTAGAGCATCTCCCTGGACGAGGAATGCAGTTTTAGATGTCCTTGCAGAGTTGAGGATAATCCTGCTCTGCTCAACCTTCTCCCTTGGGAGCAGGGTTACTTCCTTTCCAGCGGCACTCTCGATTGCATCAATCAGATTCTCGCGGGATCCAGAAGTGTATGTTTCTAAAAAGAGAGAGTCACATTCCCTAATAGCTGCCATCCCTCTTTGCTGGATACTGGCCACACCCTCCAGCCCAAGGCCTATTATGAAAAGCGTCAAAAATCCTCTTGGATCCTTATGAGTTCGTTGAGTTTAGCTAATCTCTCGCCACCGATTGTGCCGGACTTGATCATTTCCGAGCCGAACGCCACGCCTAGATGTGCTATAAAATCATCTGTTGTTTCGCCACTCCTGTGCGAAATCACTGTTTTCCAGCCAGCCCTGTTGACCAGGTTGACAGCCTCGACCGTTTTGCTCAGCGTGCCGATCTGGTTTACCTTGATCAGGGCAGCATTTGTTGACTTTTTCTCTATACCGACTTTTATCCTGTCAGGGTTTGTGGTATAAAGATCGTCACCAATAATAAGGCAACGGTCACCAACCCTTGCCGTGATATCAGCAAAACCGTCGTAGTCAGAATCAACGAGCGGATCCTCAATAACCCTGAAACCATGATCCTTTACAAGCGAAACGACAAAATCCTTCTGTTGATCAACAGTCTTCGGCCCGTCCTTGTAAATGTACTTCCCTTTCTCGTAGAAAGAGGTGGATGCGAGATCTGAACCTACGAGTATCTTTAGCCTGGATTCGTGTTCTATCTCCGCCGCTGCACTTCTGACGAGATCTACTGCGTCAATGTCCGGTATATTACAAGTCCATGCCCTTTCATCCCCGACCCCTATGCTCAGATCAGGATATTTTTCGGATAGTTTTTCACCGACACGTCTATGCACCCTTATGTTAGTGTTTATGCACTGGAGCATGTTATCGCTCTGTGTTGAAACGAAGAATTCCTGTATGGTTGTTCCGTTTCTCGAATGTTTTCCTCCTCCGAGTACGTTACCCAGGGGCCTCGGCATCTTGCGTGCGAAGTTGCCCCCTACGTATCGATATAGGGGGAGCTGAAGCTCGTTTGCAACTGCCTTCGCGTTAGCTATAGAAAGAGCCGTCGCCAGGTTTCCTCCTATTGAGCTGAAATTTCCAGTTCCGTCAACCTTCTCCAGAAATGTATCAAAACCATACTGGTCAAGTGCGTTTAATCCAATTATTCCCTTCCTGACCTCTTTGTAAAACATGTCGAGGGATGAAAGGGCACCACCCTGCGGGAAGGCTTTGACTTCTGTCTCGCCCGTGCTTGCGCCTGACGGAGCGGAGGAAACACCAACAGCATCCGGGAGCCTTATTGTGGCTTCAACCGTGAGAGTCCCACGGGAATCGAGTATATTCCTGACTGTGCAGTCCTGAATCTCATATTTTTTAAGCATAGACTAAAAGTGATGTATGCCTTAAAAAGATTTGCAGCGCTTCCACTTGTATCTAGGATGCGGTATCAGAGCTTCTTGAGTTGCCTGTACCTGGAGGCAAAACTGTTGTAGTTTGCCTTGTAATCGGTCCAGAGCTTCTTGTAGTCTTCCGATATCTTGCCTATTACCGCGGCAGGAATACCTGCTGCAATCGACTCGGGCGCAATCTTAGTGTTCGCCTTTGCTACGGCTCCTTCTGCCACAACAGCCCACTCACCGATCTCTGAAAAATCTGAAACAGTTGCTCCCATCCCAACAATAGACCATTGCCTGAGAGTTGCCGTATGGATCGTGGAAAGGTGCCCCACAGTTACATGTTTTTCAATGGTTGTTGTCTCCCCAGGTCTCGCATGTATGACACAATTATCCTCTATAGCGGTGTAATCATCTATCACGATAGTACCATAATCCCCTCTGATAACTGCACCGGGACCAATCCAGACATATTCGCCTATCTTCACATCGCCGATTATTGTTGAATTCTCAAAAGCAAATGAATTCATTCCGATAGAAGGTTTCCTGCCTTCAAACTCGTAGACTGCCACGAGAACTGAGATATGATGATGGGTTAAAAAATCATGCTATATCGCTTTGGACGAATGTGCTGCTATTTTTTAACTTCACATAATAGGTATTGCCTCTTGAACCATGTAAATCATATCTGGCCGGAGAGGCAAGCAAAAAGGCACTTATTTGGTTGTCTTAGCGTAAATTGACTCAATTTTGCTCCATGGTTCATCGAAATCGATGACGGGGAGACGAATGACCTCGCTGGCAACTATGTTCCCATACCTGACTGCCTTGGGGATATCATTATATTTAAGATATGCTGAATAAAAGCCTGCCCTGAACGCGTCACCAGCGCCAACAGTATCATAGTGCCCTTCAACCTTCATAGCTTGGACTGTCACTTTGCTGCCCCTGTCGAAGACTTCAACACCCCTGGATCCCATGGTCTTTATAATTGTCGGAGGATCGTTTTCGTCAAGATTTTCCTTTATAATGTCGTACTCTTCCTCGTTGCACATGACAATATCTGAAAGGGAGATGAATTCCTTCAGCTCATTTTTGCTGTAAAGGTAGATTTCCTGTGATGGATCAAATACGATTACTGAGCTCGACTGCCTCGCAATTTTCAGGTATTCTTCCCTTGGTCCGGTTGTAAAATGCAATATCTTATAACCGTCGATAAGGCTGCTTTCACCAGATGGTTTCCAAACAAGATTAGGACCCTGGTTGATGAATGCAACCTGGTTGTTCCTGTCACTTGCAATGTAACAGAATGGCCCCCGTGTATCCTTGAATATCTTGACATGCTCAAGATTCAGTCCCCTGGATTGAAGCAGTTTGAGATACTCTGAGTGAGTTTCGTATGAAACAGCAGCATAGGGGTCGAAATCAAGAGCGAATCTGGATGCAATAAGGGCAAAATTGCCAAGAGTCCCGCCGAAGACTTTTCTCTCCTCCTCGATAGGCACAGATCCTGAAGATACAAGCTTAGGTACTCGGAAAATAATGTCTATGTTGATGTGCCCAAGATAGGCGAGGAACTTCTTCATTGTAAGGTATTACTATGCCGTTCAAATATTTTCCATTATAATATCTCCCTTCTCTGGATATGCTAGAGATTCAGCGACAGCCGGACCATTTGCCAGCACGCATCTTCATCCCTTCTTTCATCATTGCGCGGAATAGGCATATCTATAATTGTGGATTTGCGGAAAATTGCTATTTGAGGCATAGTCTCCTTTCCTTTTGCTAGGGAAACTGCAAAGAATCTTCTTGTTTCATGCTTGATCCCAGCTACCTTTATTGCGTCCTTGATCTGTTTCCTGCCCGTTAGATACATCATGAATAAAGCATCCAGGTTCCGGTATTTACCGCCCCTCTTCTTCGCAGCCACCGCTTCTTCCAGTGCGGCATATATGTGAAACTCACTGTACGCTGCGTCCAAGTCGCAAAATATGATCTCTTCCCTCAGCTTGACCAGAGATTCTATATCTTCATCAGAAATGGGTTGGTTTAGAGAGAGATAATAGACTCTAAATCGCAGTCGGGCCATTTTTTCCAGATAGCTTGGAGAGACTTACCTTTGAAGAGAAGACATCCGTTACCCGGCCTATTATGCTCTGGCGTTCCGGAGATTCCATAAGCGCATTCTCGAGAACATCCTTTATGTCATTCACGGGGATTATCTCTATCTTGCCCTTATGGTTCTGGTCCAGTATCACGTCGCCAAAATTCGAAGCTGGTACAAGGACTTTTTTCAAGCCTGAATCTATTGCAGCTTCTACCTTTGCCGCAACTCCGCCAACAGGCAGCACTGTTCCCCTTACACTGATGGATCCGGTCATCGCCGTGCTCTGATCTACTGGAAGATTCTCAATTGCTGATATTATTGCAGTGGCGATTGAAATGCTCGCTGAATCCCCTTCAACGCCCTCGTATGTTCCAATGAACTGTATGTGAATATCCATGTCAGATATGTCAGCCCCGCTTATTTTCTTGATAACAGCGGAAACATTCGTTACGGCTTCCTTTGCAATCTTGCCAAGGTTGCCAGTTGCAATAACAGTTCCCTGTCCTTTTCGCTGGGAAGGAGTGACCTCTGCCACGATCGGCATAACGACGCCGGTGTAATCAGCCATGCCAGAGTTTGCTCCTACAACAGCTAGCCCGTTCACACTGCCGACTCTTCCGCCTTCAGTCAGGAATGTCTTGTAGCTCTTCCTGACCTCTATTGACCTGTCGGCAACCTGCTGCTCCAATGGCTTGCTGAGTGCTTTAGCATCTATAACCTGCTTGGCCGTGACGATCGGTACCTTTTCAGTGATAGCAATATCGCCAGCGACTCTGACAAGGCCCCCAAGTTCCCTGAGCCGCAGGGTGAGCTTTCCCTTCCTACCGGATCTCCTCTGTGCCTCTTTTATAATTTCGGCAACTGCTGATGAGTCAAAATCAGGTATCTTCTTGTCCTTTGCAATTTCCTGTGCAATGAACTGCAATATCTTTTTCCTGTTATCCTCGTTATCGTCCATCAAGTTGTTAACGTATACTTCATAGCCATAACCCCTGATTCTTGATCTAAGGGCAGGATGAATCGCCTGAACGGCATCAAGGTTGCCTGCTGCTACAAGTATGAAGTCGCATGGAACAGGCTCTGTCTGCACCATAGCACCGGCGCTTCTCTCGCTCTGCCCGGATATAGAATATTTCTTCTCCTGCATCGCAGTCAGAAGGGCCTGCTGGCTCTCGAGCCTTAGCAGGTTCATTTCATCAATGAAAAGGACCCCTTTGTGCGCTTTGTGTATATTTCCAGCTTCGACCCTGTCATGGGCTGGGGTCTCAAGACCACCGGACTGGAATGGATCATGCCTTACATCGCCAAGAAGAGCCCCGCTGTGTGCTCCAGTGGAATCTATGAATGGAGGTTTCTCGTTCTGATTATGCTGTACCAGTACTTTCGGTATAAGTGCTTTTTCGTTCCTGAATGCAGGATTGAATGCAAGCACGAGGTAGATGAATGCTGCAGCCATGATCGCCAGGAATATTACCTCGTAATTCCTTGTGAAAACAAAAATAATTAACCCGAAAAGGAAAACAGAAACTATTATAAACATTATTCCTCTTGATTTGTCCCTCTTTTCCCGTTCAGCCCTCATCTGGTACTGCCGGGTAATCTCCTTGCCCCTGCCTGCTGGATAAGTCTTAATCTTTGGCTTGTTTGGATCTTCAGGATTTGGGAATACAACAATATCCTCCAGTTCTTCTTTTGGGAGAAAGTCAGTCATTGACTGGGCAAGCATAGATTTCCCAGTTCCAGGGTCACCTATGAGCAGCACATGTCTTTTCTGCATCGCTGCTTTCTTGACAACCTGTGCTGCCTCATCCTGGCCTATGACCTGATCATAGAGCACCTTTGGGATCTGAACCTCTTTCGTAGTTTTGATGTTCAGTTTACTTACCCATTCGTCTACATCGTCGTTAGTTTCATCCACGCTCAGTATAGTTAAAATGAGAATTAATAGTTTCTGATACAAAAAATTTTCTGGCGCACTATCTACTTTTTTCCTGCATGCCATTGCAAACGAACCAGCATGTGTTTTATATCGTTCTCATATACAAGTGTGTGTCTTTTTCTATAGGAAATAGGCTTAGACTAACCGTGTTTGGAGCATCGCATGGACAGCTTGTAGGGAGCACCATTGAAGGGCTGCCGGCCGGTATTCGCGTTGATAGTGCCAGGATAGCGGAATGGATGGATCGCAGAAGACCATCGTTGAGCGACATAACAACACAGAGAAAGGAGGATGATTCATTCTCGATAGTTTCTGGATTGATGGGGGACAGAACAGACGGAAGCCCCTTGACATTTCTTATAGCGAACAAGGATCCAATCTCATCGCATTATGATGAACTTAAAGAGAGACCCAGACCTGGACATGCTGATCTTACGCTTTTCCTAAAATATGGGGAATACCGGAACTACTCCGGCGGGGGCTTTTTATCTGGCAGGATGACTGCACCTCTCGTGGCTGCCGGTTCAGTCTGCCTCTCCATACTTACGAATGCTGGCGTGAACGTCAACGGTTGGGTCCAATCCATCGGGAGCATCAAGACTTCACAAATTGCGGATTCCCCCGAAGCAACTTATTCTGCAAAAACAAGAATCCCGGATCCGGTTAAGGACCACGAAGCAGAGGAACTCATTAAGAAGCTCATATCCGAAGGTGATAGCGTAGGCGGATCCATTCATGTCAGCATCCATGGGATACCCGGAGGGATTGGGGAGCCTTTCTTTGATTCTGTTGAGTCGGTATTATCGCATGCAATATTCTCCATCCCTGCAATCAAGGCGATAGAGTTTGGAGCAGGATTCGATCTAAGTTCAATGAAGGGATCCGAAGCGGTCGATACGATATTTTATGACGGAAAGAATTTCAGGACAAAAACCAACAACAATGGGGGAATTCTCGGTGGAATCACTAATGGCATGCCTGTGGACTTCAGGGTTGCGGTGAAACCAACGTCCTCCATAAGAAAGGAGCTTGAGACTGTCAATCTTCAATCCAGGGAGAAGGAAGTTATCAGGGTAAAGGGAAGGCATGACCCATGCATAGCAATCCGGGCGCTGCCCGTCATACAGTGCATGAGCGCATTTTCCATACTTGATCTAATGATGTCGTCTGGAAACAGAAGCGTTCTTGAGCGGCTATTTCCCTAACCTAAGAATGGCAGGTTAAACACTATAAAAGAGAAAGCTATTGTAAGGGCGACCACAGCAAGGATCGAGTATTTCGCCTGCTTCAAGGACTTGAATACGTTTGATAGGAGCTTCTCGAACATGTTCTCTTCCCCCATCGAAACCGTTACGTTTGAGGAGCCCATTCCTGCCTTGCATGGCTCGATGTCTGCAATCGCCTTGTCTATTGACTGGGCAATAAGGTCGGAAATCATGGCGTCATCGTCCCGTTCACCAAGCGGGTTCATGTCAAGCGTACTCTGGTTCACATAATGATTGTCCGTTGTAAAAATATCCATGTATGCTACCTTGCCTGCAACCTTTTGCTCCGCTAATGACATTAGTTCGTCCTTTATGTTGTTTGAATCGGTAAGAACGATTGCCTGGTCCTTGTCACCAACCCTGAAAACCAGTGTCTGTATGCCCATTGGTCCCAGTCCTGGGCTTTTTGCAGTCACATGCGCGTACCCTACCATCAGGTCATATTTCGGGATATCCCGGTTGAACTCTCTTTCAAAAGTCCTGGAGTGTATCTCGCAGTCATCCAGGGCCTTAGCCCTGTATGAGAAGTGATTCTGAGCATCCACGACAGCGAAATCATAGGCCCCTGCAGCTGCGACTCTTTCCGTGATCTTCAGTCCCTCCGGCAGGCTGACGTCGTCAAATCTTTCCCTTTCGGGTATCATGGAACCGACGCCAAAGTCCCCAATCCTGAGAAGGGATAACGATATTTTCCCACTCTTTATCTTCCTTAGCCGGGATATCTTGTCACTGTAGTGCAATGATTCTAGCGCCTTGCGTAATCCTGCAGCCAGGCTGTCAACATCAGCATCTGAAGCGCAGTTGTTGCTATTTGTCGTAGACGTGTGAAAGACCATCGTTTCCTTTGAAATGTCAGATGTCCTTGAATATATCTTGAATGGAAGGTTGCTCGTTCCAATTTCACCAAATGGTCCGGGATGAACGTATGGAAAGACTAGAAGGACCTTCCTTTGTCCTTGACTGTTGTCAATGCTTATGACTTTTACGGGGACATCCCTCTTTGTTCCATACAGGTTTGAAAAGAAAATATGCCCGGCTGACTGATCTTCTTTTGTATGGATATTAAGGAAGAAATTAAGAATCTTTAAGGGGCTCAGCCCAAATTCCTTCCTGAACTTCCTCATTGAGTAGAAGGCAAATGCCAGACCTCCGAGTGAGAAAATTGCCGCCGACAGTATGGTACCTACGAGCACCCTGTCAGAGAATGAGATCAATGAAAAAATAAGTAGTGAGATAAGTGAATATAGCATGGCGGGCAATATTACGAGATGGATCTTATCTGAGTAATAGACGTAGAAGACCATTGACCGCATGAGAGCAGTCGAGGAGATGGCCATGGCAGCAAGGACCACAGGTGGCGATCCATGGAATATAACTGATAGTGAGAGAAAATATGTATTGAATATGAAAAAGGAGGTAAAGTTAAGGAAATAAATCCTGCGGAGTGGAAAATTGAATCTTGCAAGCAGGACAAAAATCTCATCCGCTACAATTATGACAAAAAGTGGTAGGAGGAAGAATTCTACAAGGATCAGCATGCTTCTGATCGTCATAAAGTCAAGAATGAGGAAAAGAAGGAGAGGTGGCATGTAGGTCAACAGTTTTGGAGACCTCTTGAGGAACCTCGATAGATCCGCGAAAGTATGATTGGACGAATTTTCCATTTGCCTGTTCGTTTACCTATATAAGCAATGTATTAATTTCTTTTATGATACCAGCCGCATCACCTTAAATCTCCCGTACCCGTACAAAACACGTATAAAGGACGGAAGGTGGGCCTCCGGCATATAAGCGTAAAGGCATGATAGATCTTGGAGCTTCTCCGGGCTGGACAGTACCAGTATGTTTTCAATACCCACTTTCCGTATAACTGCCCATGTGATCTGCCTGTTCCCATGGCCAAAAAGAAACCCCTGACCTCCCAGTGGCGATATGATCAGCTCTATTTGCCCGCCATCATTTATTGAAAGTATGTCATTCTCGGATACATCCGATTTGACAGGTGCTTTACCCCTGAATATGTCTATATACAGGGGATCTGAATCGAACCCAAGTTCATGCTCGATCGACTTGCATGTCGATCCTGTCCCGAAAATGTAGTATTTGCCTTCCTGCATGCTGCCAGTTACATATTCGAGGATGCCGTCTATTCCCTGGATAGCGTATTCAGTCTTCCCGGTCTGGGAGATCATCTGGCTCGACAGTCCCGGGACCGTACCATAGTTCACGATTTCATGATTCTCGTTCATATCCATTATGTCTGCCTGGGTTGAAACGATTTGGCCTGCTGAGAGTGAATCAACTCCTATCGCGGCCATTTCAGGGTTTATTGCGTAGATTCCACTATACATTTTCAGGCCTGCCGGCACTCCAATAACGGGTATCCCTCTGGGTAGCGTCCTCTGAATACATCGAGCCGTTCCGTCTCCTCCAACGAAAACAAGAAGATCGCACTCTTCTGCAGAAAGGCAGCCTACAAATGATTCGGTATCTTTACCAGTAGTAGGCCAGTTGGACACTTTAATAATTCGCCCGATTCTGCATCCATGCTTCCTGGCCAAATCCTCACCCATTATACCTGATGGGACGATGAAACTGTGTTTTGAAATGTCTAGTTTGCTGAGAAAAATGTCGGCTGCCCTGAGAGATATGGAGGATTTACTATCAAAGCCATTTGCATTGGTAGTATCTTTCATGTTGAAATAAAAGCCGAAGCCGGCTATCGGGTTGACCAGAAGTGCAATCCTCATTTATCCTCTATCCAAGCGTTATCAGCGCTACAGCTGCATCATAATTGGATGTCATTGCCACTATTGCCCAACTTTTAACCTTTGAATCAGCTGAAAAAGAAAGAAGCATCGGGGTCCCTGATTTCACGAGAAAAGGACTGCTAAGTATTTCCGTCGATCCCGTGTAACGGAGGGTAAGATTCTCCATGCTCACTTCGTAGGAAAAGTTTTCTGGCGCAAACGAAAACAGTGAGATGTTCTGCTCCCCTATTGAATTATAAAGGAAGCTCATGTTGACGGGGTCCTTATAGCTCCCCTGCATCAAAAGAGGATTTGAGTCAGAAAATGAAAGCTGCCTGCTGTCATTAACGGAAAGCACTGTTATCATCGATGTTTCTGTCGAAGTACCCGAAAACGCAGTTATATTGTAATGGTAGAATCCTGTTGAACTGAGGCTCGACGTATCGAGAAGAATTGAGAAAATACCGGACTGACCGGCAGAGATAGAGGATGAATTCGAAGAGATCGAAAAGCCAGTTGAAGGAGAAACAGAAAATGCAGGAGCAAGCAATGCACCGGAGAGATCAGATATCCTGACGCTTACCGATATATTTGAATGTGTCCCATTCACTATCACGTAGGAATCCTGGTATGGGGTCATTGAGAAATTTGCGGGAGAAATATGGAATGGAATCGGGACTATGCCTCCAATGATGAAAAACAATACAAGGAGAATAATTGCCTTGTTCTTCCTGCTGAGGCCACGGAGGGAATATAGTGCGCTCGGCCCCTGCAGACCGATCAGCAATGCAAATATTACAAGTATAAACCATGAGGCGTAGACAAATGAAAGTGCCACAAGGGCAGCAATGGAGAGATAGCTTAGCAACTTCGAATAATCAGGAGATATTGAAGAAAATATCAGGCCACCGTCCAGGTAACCCAGGGGAAGGGCATTGAACGAGTTCATCACAATTCCTACCCAGCCTGCGTATGACAAGAGATTGAGGGCAACACTTTGAGGGACCAGCCTTGATAGTATTACTGAAAAGAAGAGAGGGAGACTCAGCTTCGTTATCGGGGTACTTGCGCTGGGCGCATAGCTGCTGACACCTGGCAGAACAAATAACCCAACAAGAAGGAAAAAGGTGGAAACGCCGAAGCCAAAAATAAGTGGATATACACCGGCCTTGAGCATTGATTTCTTGGAGACAAAAGCATGCTTCTGGCTGACTACCGACCCTATGACGCCAACACCTATTGGATCAGGCAATATTATGGGGAAGGAATAGTGCAGGCCGTCATCCTTGATGGCAATGTATCGGCCTGCTTCCCTTGCGAGTATTATAACTGCAATTGGTGAGACGAAGAAAACGGCGACATAGCTCACAATATAACCGAACCCGGAAGTATGACTATAGGCAAGCTCATAAGCATAGCCGACGTAGAAGGTTGAGACAATTGAGGCCAGAGCCAGAATGATCTTTATTTTGAATGAAAATGATTCATTACCTGGCCTCTCCACTTTTCTGGAAACATATATTCTGGAGGAACCCTGGGCACCAGTAAAGAGGTCTAAACCAAACCTCTCCGCTCTCGCCAGAAGAACGCGGAATCCAGCAATATCCATTTCAGATGGATTCTTCAGCACTATTACTACAGAATCCGTATCGAGATCTTCAGTACTGAAGGAAATTAGAGTCGAGACATCCTGGAGGAATTCCTTGATGTCATTTTCCTTTTCCATTTATATTTCCTGTGCTTTTATCTAAAATCATCCTAATTAAGTTATTACCATCGAGGTCGGAAGTAAAACGTACCATGAATCTGTTTCCATCGATGTTAGAAACTGTATTTTCAAGGGACTTTGCAAGTTCAAGGGCATTACCCGAAGGATGGAACATTATAAATCTTGAAGGATGCCCATGCTGGATCTTAACAAGCATTATTTCCTCACGGTTTGATGCAGCTATTTTTCCCAGCAGCTTTATCTCCTCGCTGTCAGGTTCACCTGAGATGAGGCGAAGTGAACCCTTGGGACCGTGATAGATCTCGCTGTTCTGTATGTATTCATTTACGTATCGTTTCCTTAAAGCGTCGAGTTCCTTTTTCAGATCCACCGACCTGCTTCTCTCTTTAATGAATGCTTGTTCCATGTTGTCCGGATCTGTACCCAGCTGGGTCATTATTGTCCTCGATCCTGAATGTATTTTCTGCACGTACTTCAATGCTGCCTGGCCCGCAGCAAAGAAAATCCTCTGTATGCCTTCCTGTATACTCTCCACCCTGATTATCTTGATAAAACCGATCTCGCTGATATTGTCGAGATGAGTACCTCCGCATCCCTCTGCGTCTACGTCCTGAATCTCCACTACCCTGAGTTTGCTGTCAAGAGGTACGCCGCCCTGGAATAATCGGAATCCAAACTTGTCAAGAGCCTGATACCAGTCTATATTCCTCACGATGATTTTCCTCCCTTCTGTAATCAGCTGAAGGCATCTTCTCTCTATCTCGGCTATCTCTCCGTCGGTCAACTTCGAAAAGTGCGTTATATCTATCCTCGATTCTTCAACTCCTTTTTGGGCTCCCGCCTGCCAGATATGCTGGCCCAGAAAGGCCCGGGTAGTTGCAAGAAGAAGGTGAGTGGCGGAATGATGGACCATCAAGCTTCTGCGCCTCGATGCATCCACATGACCTTTTACCCTTGCTTTCTCAGGCAGATCTTCACTGACATGATGAATGACAGTATGTCCCTTTCTCTCCACATACTTTACCTCGATCCTCTTTGACCCATATTCAATGTATCCAAGATCGCATGGTTGACCACCACCTTCGGGATAGAATGCTGTCTGGTTCAACACCATCAAGCCATTACGTGAATAGAGCACCAAGCCTGTGAAGTCCATCAGCCTTGTATCGTCATAATAAAGCATCCTCGTGTCGAACTCATCAATCCTGATCTTTTCTTTGCTGCGTGTCTTGTCCTCATGCATTGAAAGAATCATCTTGTGGATATCCCTGGGTATCAATGCATGACCTCCCTTGCTTTCTGCTATGCGCTCTATAGTCTCAGGATCCAGGCCATGGGAATCATATAGATATGCCACGTCCTGCTCAGATATTGTGCTGCTCTTAGCCAGGTAGCGGGATAACACTGCCTCGCCATTGCTGAGCGCGGTATCATATTTAGCGGCCTCTTCCGTGACAGCCTTGACAATGAATTCCCATGGTAAATCCGGCAATATCATTGAGAAATTCCTTTTCTGTATTTCAAGGATCTGAATCAGGAGGTTTTTACCACCTATCAAAGAAAGGTTCCTGAGCGTTCTTCTGATCAAGATTCGTGCAAGATAACCTACTTTTACATTTGAAGGAATTACGTAATCTGCAAGCATGAAGAGAATTGACCTGGTATGATCTGCAATTGTGTATACAGCCTTCGCTTCTCTTGCTTTCCTTGCAATATCTGCTTCTGAATAAACATCCTTGAGACGCAGTTCATTTTTCAGGATTCTCGAGGGTATATCCGCTGCGCGTATGTCCGGGTCATGGATGTAGACGTCCGTGATAAGATGCATCAGGCGTGGGTCTATGTCCTCAAGATGGCATCGATCCAGGAGAAACCTGATTATCTCCGGATAGAGTGGATCATAAATAGTGCTTGTGCCATAAGAAAGCCAGGAAAGCCGTTCCAACCCATATCCGGTATCAACAATCTGCATGTCCATCCGTGAGTATTTTAGTCCATCAATCTCGACTGTTCCTTCCGGATCTTCTTTCATATCCATGAAGACGAGGGTAGCAACTTCGAGGCCTCCGACAAATACCTCGAGGGCATCACCGCCATTTCCCCCTCCACTCCATGGTTTTTCCAGATAAGTAATAAGCTCTGGCTTCACACCCATAGCCCTGGTTAGGAATTCGAACGAGCGTGAAACTGTGCCATCAACCCAGTATACTTTTGTTTTGCTGTTATTGAAGGAGTCGTGGCACATCATCTCAAAACTGGTAAGGTGCCTGCCGGTCTCTCCCACAAGATCCACGTCCAGCATCCTTATGCTAGGCTGGGACATGACGATTGGGTTTGCCGGAGGCTTTACCATACCCGATGTAACATGCGGCTGGAAGTCATAAATTGATGCATTGACCAGTAGCACATCCTCGCGCCACCTGGGCACAACAGGATATGGCTTAAGGAAGGTATGATCTCCTTTGAAGAAGTTGATGAACAGATCACGCATTTCATTGTGATCATACCTGGTATTGGTTAATCTCTTGCCTATGAATGAGTAGCCGTCGCATGAAGTGTCTCCGCAAGTAACCCTGTCCTTCTGGAGTGTCCAGAAATTACTTCCGCATTTGACGCATTTCTTCCTCTCAAACTTAATTGAGGATAAAAACTGAATATCCATCCGGAAACACCTATCTGATACTTCGTTCCCTTATGAGACGGTACTAAAAAATGATATCGAGTGAGCATTACCTCTCAAGATAGAGCAGGTAGTTTGCCTGATCGTAAGGAGAGAGATTGTATCTTCTAACTACCCTGAAATCCTTGAGTCCGGACATGGCTGTTGACAGTATGTCCTTTTCATTGATCCTGGATGATATGGATCTTGTTTTTATGATGAGTATGGCTCTCTTGGCATCGGGAAATTTTTCTGCATTTGCATTAAATATCTGCACCTGGTTCCTCTGGGCAATATCCTGGTATATCAGGTCAGGTTTATCCACGAAAAATGAATATCTCTCCGGCATGTTGGCATCCTCAAGAATTGGTATTATGTTCTTCCTCTTCTCTGCCAGGGATAGCAGTTTATAGAATGACTCAAACGAAACTTCCACGGCAAATATCCTCCCCTCGCTGCATATATCAGATATGTAACTAACGGTTGTCCCTGTAGACGCCCCGAGATAAAGTACGGTGCTGCTGGGCTTAAGTGGGATTATATCCATTCCCTTCAGG
>JAKATM010000145.1 GCA_021818765.1 Thermoplasmata archaeon
AGCTGTTCTCGCCTGATGTGTCGACATTTGAACCGACTAAGCGTGAAAAGAATGTGGACAACATAAACACGATCCCCGGAACCGAGGTAGTTTACCTTGATTGCCGGATCCTCCCATCCTATGATCTAGACCATGTGATAGACGACATAGACTCCATTATCAAGGAATTTGAAAAGAAAAGCAAAGCGAGAATTACATACACCTTTGTCCAGAAGGAACAGGCGCCTCTGCCTACCAGCGAAACTTCCGAGATAGTCCAGAAATTGAAATCGGCCATAGCTGCAAGCAGGGGGAAGGAACCGAAAACAGTCGGAATTGGCGGAGGCACCTGTGCAGCATTCTTCCGACGAAAGGGCTACCAGGCTGCGGTATGGTCCACTACAATAGACGAGGTTGCACATCAGGCGGATGAATACTGTCTCATCAGCAACATTGAAAAAGACAGGGACACGCTGAACAGGCTGCTATATCAATGACGGATACGCGAATGTGACCATTTCTGGTTTCATTCCTCATCGGTTTTTGAGAGGTCCCTGATCCGCCTAACGCCGTCAATTTCCTCTATTATGTCCCTGACGGCATCGGGGACGTCAGCTTTCCATGAATCGTCCCTTAGCATTTTTTCCCTGATTCTTGTACCCGACCAGTTGCTCCTGTTGATAAGTTCCAGCGAATTGACCTCATAACCCTTCTCGGTGAATAATCTCTTCACTAGTGGATTGTTGCTGTACACCCTGTTGAATTTTGGGGTAAGAGACTCTACGTGGGCCACCCAGAGAGGATTAGAATTGACATCCTCGATGGGGACAAGATAGAAGTCAAAAATTTTCTCCCTTTCCAGGGAGGTTGAAATCATCAGGTGCCTCTCTCCTGCGGTGAAAGGGTCTTTAAGGGTGTGTGAATACTGCGCACTTCCTATCCCTATGATCAGCGACCTGTTTGTCTTAAGTATCTCTTTTATGACCTCGAGATGCCCCTTATGAAAAGGCTGGAATCTGCCAACGATGAAAGCTCGCATTTTACACATATATGTCATGTATAGATAAAAGTTTCAAAGAACAGAAAAAGTCTCGAAAATGTGCAAGTAGTATTCTATTTAGCGTTGAAACGTACATTTCTGCATTCTTCAGAGTGTTTAATGGAACCTTGGCAGATATGCGAAAAAAAAGTTCATAACCCATAATTCAGCAGTCTGGGTGGTCTATTGTCTTAATCTATTATCTATTAGCTATATTTGTCCATTATGTTCACATTGCACCATGAAATGAAAAGAACTTGGTTCAAGCTTGATGGGAAATCTAATATACAAGGGAGGAAATGCAAATATCTTTGTCGCAGTGGAAACGGGGAAGGGGAAGCACATGACCAGAGTCACCAGAAGAAGGGCAGAGAAAAATTTTGCAAGATTCGTAAAGTGCGTCTTGGACGGTCTTACCACGCATTTCAGGAGCTCCCCTGAAAAGACATAAAGAGCGGAGGAATGCAATGCACTGCTTTCAAAAGTGGATTAACACTATACATCCAGACATCCAAGCCAGCTCAGTGTTGCAGAGATAGAGATCAATGTCATGGATGTGGAAGGCACAGACAAAGGATTTGAAAGCTACAGCAATCACAAACTGCTGGCAAGGGAATGGACAGAGAAACGAAATCAGGGTAAGAAGAAGATAAAAGGGACTTTTGAGGAGGGAAATAACCGATAAAAAAACTCTCAAAATATTATGTTACATAATTAAAGAGTCATTACACTATAATCTCGAATGGGACATTAGATCAATAGCAGCAATTACCTTTATGATGTTATTTGCTCCTACAAATTCACCTCAAGACTTCTAAAATTATTCGGTCACTTTTTGTATTCCTCGAACTGGTCAAGCGACTTCCAGAAGCCATGGCCACTTTTCCTAAAGAACTCGTAGGTGAATCCGTAATCTCGTTTCAACCGCGGGTTAACGAGATGCTGAAGATAGAAAGCAGCACCTCCACCGGTAAGCACGATAGCCCAATCGGCCATTGCTAGAACATAGTACAGATTAAACCAGCTACCGAGGTCAAGTATTATGATCAGGAACAAAAATATCGGAACAAAACAGGCAGGAAAGAATAATGATAGCTTTCTGGCCTCATTTGTAGGCATTTTTAAGGACTTTATCGTCGTTTCGATCCCTAAAAAAATAATGATGGGAAGAGCGACCGCCAGAATTTCAGAAACAATTCCAAAAAGAAACAAGGAATTAGACATAGATAATCACAGGTTGGGGCCATATTGCCCAAAGTATGCAGTCCACGAGGAAGGAGCGCTGACGTAAATTGGGTTGTTCAAACCGTATTGGTTCTCAAAGTTGTCGAAGGCTCCAATGTAACTATCCATAGGACCCGAGCCAAGTAACTCCAACGAGTTAATACCAGATAAGAAATTGATGCTTCCGCCGCTAGGTATTGGTGCGTATACAGAATATGCCGAAGAGAGAGTGTCAGGGTAATAATCGAGTTCATATGCAATTTCGAAAATGCCAGACTCGTCTTCTTGAGCGCCGAATGCGGTGTTAATGTTGTTGTTTAGTGAAACAAGTGATGCCGCTGGCAATAAGTCATTATAGACGCCACTAAGGAGACATATGATGCTCCCCAAAGTAACCGAAACTGCTCCTACTGCCCCGGCGGTTGTCAGGAAAACTAAACCTGCAAATAAATCATCCACGACACCTGTCCAGGTAAGCTCCTGTGCCAAGGCATTCTTAAAATTCTGTGCATTCGTGAGGGTCTTAAATTCCATAAAACTAGCGAATTTTTCTTCCCACATGGAAACCCAGCCAAGTATATCTATGTGGATTGGTGTGTAAGTCTCCCAAACCCATGGGTCATTTGATGCATTGATCGTAATAACAACGGGTGAATACATTAGTGATTCATTATTTACTGCATTCTGAGCAAGTTTATAGGAATTTTCACCTGAAGATAGAAAACTCTGGAAAAGCGAGCTTATATTCTGCTGTGTAAGGTTTCTGCTGTTGCCAGGGAGAGCGTTTACATTGCTGACATACCAGTTTATGAACCCTGAGTCAAGTTTGTATTGGGCGGACTGGCCACGGGCCTGACTTTCGGCGGCAAGAAAATTCCAGATTGTATTGTTGACATAATCCCTGCCATTGACTCTCGCAACATTCATGGAAATCGCAGGCGAAGTGCCAAGCTGTGTCTGATTAGAACTCTCGACGACAGGAGAAAACCATATCGCCGGCAACGCAATCGTCACTAACATTGAAATAGAAATTATGGGCATACTTCGAAAACCTTTTTTTTGGCCCATGTAATATAAATTTGGTATTAGTATATACACTTATTGCAATTGTTGGCTTTGCTCCCAGTGGTTTTTGAGTAATTTTGCGTTTCCCCTACCACTTTTTGAAACACATCTCTTATTTTAAAGAATTTACCCAGGCCAAAACAGTATACTCATCTATGCAACTGACTAATTAAAGCTGCTGAGTTAAAATTAGGTACTAAGCCAGCCAAAAGCAAAAATATAAATCGGTTCATTCGTATATTATAACGATGAAGGCAATCATAGCTTTTGATGATTCAGATGCTGCAAAAGAGGCACTGAAGTTTTCCATGAAATTCAAGGGTGTTATAGACGAGTTCATTATTGTCTATGTTAGCCCCTCCCTTATTGGCGTTACACCAACTTTCGACACATACATTCCCGCAAGCGTCTACCAGAGACAGGAAGAGACCTCGGACAGCATAATAGAATCT
>JAKATM010000146.1 GCA_021818765.1 Thermoplasmata archaeon
TCGACCGTTGATCCTCTCAGCCTCTGATGAAGCTCCCCTTTTCCGTTATGAATTGTTAACCGCTATTTAAATAATTTTTCCGACTTTCCCTAACAGGATCATAGATGAATAGATTTTTCACAAACAAAAGCAAGCGGAGACCTTTATTTGATATCGAAGTATATGAATAATTCTGTCATAATCTTCCTGACCTCCTCTCCCCTTGGCGTCAGCTGATATGTAACCCCCTCTTCTGTTTCCTTTCGTAACACAAGCTTCAGATCAACAAGCTCCTTCAGTCTCGCAGATATCAGTGTCGAGCTTGAAAACGGGATGTCATTCAGGATCTCGTTAAAATTCTTCTTGCTAGTGTTGTTTCCCACCACTACAAGGATTGCGGCCGTGTGTTTCTTTCCGAGAGTGTGAAGTATTGGGATAGATGGATCTATGCAGACAGTGGCATTTCCAACGTTCACCATGCACGATCGCTTTTTTCTCCCCTTTCGCTTTGATTCATAGGTGCTTAGATTTCCGGTCTCCATTAAATAACGATCCGCAAAATAAAATAAACTTTTCCTTCGT
This sequence comes from Thermoplasmata archaeon, assembly GCA_021818765.1. GTDB lineage: Archaea > Thermoplasmatota > Thermoplasmata > Thermoplasmatales > Thermoplasmataceae > UBA582. The sequence continues at coordinate 562 of JAKATM010000146.1, forward strand.
TCGATTGCAATACTTCATAATGATTTCTCCATTAACACAGGTCTGGCAAACACCTATCTAATCAAGGAGAAAGCTGGTGGTAAGGACTCTTTTTTCTGGGCCGTTGCAGCGAGCCTAATTTTTTAATTTCCTTACATCTGTTACGTATTGTTATTTCAGTAACACCAGCAATTTCTGCTATTGCGCCCTGTGACCTCCACTCACCCGTAATTATAGATGCGAGATATATTGCCGCTGCAGCAATGCCTAATGGGTCCTTGCCTGATATCAAACCACCATCCCTTGCTATATTTATTACCACCAAGGCACTGTTTCTTGTATCCAGGGAGAGTTCAAGCCTGCTGCAGAACCTGCTTATATAATCGTCGGGTTTTTGCGGCGCGATTGTTAGTCCCAGGTACCTGGACATTATTCTGTATATTCTACCAAGTTCCTTTCGTTTTACCCCTGTTTGCAATACAATCTCTTCAAGTGTTCTCGGTACATTACTGATTCTGCAGGCAGCATATATTGATGCAGCGACAACACCCTCTATGCTTCGGCCACGTATCATGTTGTATTTTGCCGCTTTTCTGTATACCACTGCTGCCATTTCCCTTATGCTATTAGGTATACCAAGATTTGAAGCCATGCGATCAAGTTCTTGAAGCACCCGCGATAGGTTGCGCTCAATGGCATTCGCTACTTTTATTCTCTTCTGCCATTTCCGCATGCGGTACATTTGTGCCCTGATCTTTGCTGAAATAGGCTTCCCATAAGAATCTCTGTTCCTCCACGGGATGTCAGTGGACAATCCCTTGTCGTGTAAAGTAAAAGTCATGGGTGACCCGACACGGGAGCGTGAATAGGACTGCTCGGAATCAAAGGCTCTCCATTCCGGCCCTTGATCTACATATCCCTCGTTTATGACAAAGCCACAGTTGTTGCATATAAGCTCACCGCGTTCGTAATCACTCACCAGTTGAGTTGAACAACATTCCGGACATTTTATAGCCAAGTCATGGTCCTGCTTTATCGATCTATTTTCAACCATTTCATTTCACCACCTTGCTTCAGGCCGGATTTACACTGTACACTTCACGGATCCAAAAGCGCCTCTTGAGATCTGATTTTATGCAAGTTTTCTTCGCCGCATACTTTAATTTTTTCTATGTCCACACCCGATATTCTGGCAAATGTATCTCCTGATGGACATATCGTGTCGTAAATAGGCCCAAGGAATACCTTTGCCGATCCATAGGAAAGGAAACCAATGAGAATATTTAATCTGTAAAGTAAATAAAAATTCACTAGGTCAACTTTTATTTACTTTTCAATATTAATAGCTTCCTCAGATATGTATACATGGCACAAGATAGTTTTATGAAAGGAATGGTACAGGCACTTGCTAATATGCCAGACGAACAAAGGAAAACAATGCTGACGGATAAAGTCAGATCATTTGTGAATATGGAAGAAAATGAGAGAATTGCAGCAATGAGATCAATGTTGGTGGCAGCGCTCGATCTTCCAGAAGAAAAATACATGAATATCGCAAAAACAAGAACCGTTGCCATGATGTCTCTGCAACAGGACAAGATGGAAACTTTAATGAAATCACACATTCAAATCGTCATGGCACTAGAACAAGATCAAAAGAATAAGGAGATGATGGCCATGAAGAGCATAGTTATGTCGCTACCTGATCAACAGAGAGAGAACCTAAAAAAGATGCTCTCTAACCTTGGTATGACACTCTAGATGCTGTTTAAACTGCTTAATATTTATAGGTGGCATGCATTTGACTAATATAGGAATATTTGGACCTATCTCACAAGGTACCGGAATAGGGTGGTACATGCTTCCACCTATCCTGATTCTTTTATCCATAACCCTTACCATGACACTTCCCATAACAAGCAGGGTAAAATGGAGCACTTACAGAAGGCCGCTTTACGTTATAGCCGTTCTGTTCGAGAACTGGATTTCCGTGATAGGCCTTGTGCTAATCCTGGCATCGCCTATAAACGTCGGCCCGGAAGACGCTGCTATTTATTTTATTGTTGCGGTTACTGTGTTCTGGGGAGCTACCATTATCCTAGCCAGCAAAAAGATCCAGAGCAAGTTCATCCCAGAGATGGGTCTTTTCCGCCCTGATCTAATATATCCCACCGGAGCAAACCTGGCTCGTGGCGAGATATTTGCAGGACTTGGCCTGAAACTTATGCTTACCATTACGCCAGCATCACTGAACAACTTCACGTGGTTACCGGTTTGGAACTGGTGGGGACTTCTTTGGGCAGTACTAGCAATGGTTCTGTTAGTTGCGGTAAGAGGAATGACAAAGGTGAAAGTCGTTCTCATGGGGAGGATGATACTCCAGAAGATGGAGGGGTGGAGAGGAATACTTCTCGAAGAGGGGCTTCTTTATCTTGGCTTTGCTGGACTCTCATATGGTTTCCTGAACGTTTTTATGGGATACATTCCATTCACGGTTTTGTACCATGCATACTGGCCAGGAGTTGCCATTATGACAATAGCAGCTATAATTCTAATACCCATCCGTGGTTATCTGAAGCATAAGGTTGACAGATTGACCATGTCATATAGAAGAACGTTAGGTCTCATGGCAATTCTATACATTGGAGTTTTAGTCCTGATATACGGAATGATTGTGATGCTGATGGGTCGATTCCTAATTATATCAACTTCTTTTGGGCTGTTGCTGGGATTATATCTTCAGGCTCTTGCGATCAGTGTGATAGTCTTCGGTAGGACCCATTCAATCCTGAATGACAGGAGGGGGATGCTGCCTCAGATGCTGTGGGTACTGACACACGCCGATGAGGCTGATCGCCAGAGAGTCATGACCCAGAGGCTGATTCTTTTTGCCTCTATGAACGATGAAGCGAGGTTCCAGTACATGAAGGAGATGTATGATGGTATGATGGAGTGCCCGGAAAAAGTTCAAACCACCATGATAGGATCTCAGATGATTGCGCTCTCCGGTCTGGAAAATCAACAACGATCCCTATGCATGAAGACGATGGATAGAATAACGATGCACGCTGAGGTGAAATAAATGACAAGTGTTTTTGAAAAGCTCCCGAGGCCACCGAAGCTTATCGGCAGGATGGTGATCATTGACTATGCTACATTAATAGCTGTAATGATTTATTCACTTATCACCGGTAATTTATCA
>JAKATM010000022.1 GCA_021818765.1 Thermoplasmata archaeon
GATCTCTATATAGCATTGAAGATCAGAACCCCGTCGGTGAAGACGATATAAAGGATGGAGATACGGACAAAGTTACTATTGAGGAGTTTACCGCCGTTGAATTCAAAGGCAGTGACTTCTCATTGGTTGCGGCTTCGCTGCGTCCTGAGACTATTTATGGTATAACAAATCTGTGGATATCGCCGCGTGGAAAGTATTTTCTTGTTTCACTTGGAAAGGAAAAGGTCGTAGTAGCTGAAAAGTGTCTTACGAAGCTTAACCTGCAGGGAAAAGAGGTTTCTGGCAGCGAAGCGATAAGCATGGCGGATATTCTAAAAAAAGAATTTCAGGTACCAATCACCGGAAAAAAAATTAAGGTATTACAGGCAGACTTTGTTGATCCGGATAACGCCACCGGCATTGTCTATTCAGTTCCTGCACACTCAATCATGGATTATGTTGCCCTCAGCGTAACAGGAGATCTATCCATTCCGGACAAGATAATCGAGATGCCTCCATCAAGCAAAAGCACCGTTGAAAATCTTGTTTCAAAACTCGGCATAAAATCCCCGTCTGATACAGAAAAGATCGCAGAAGCAACCCAGGTTCTATACAGGGACGAATTTTACTCGGGCATTATGAATGGTCTCACGCCACTTGCCGGTAAAACCGTGCAGGAGGCAAGAGCCTATGTGAGACAAAATCTCCTTGACCATGGTTTGGGTTTTGTATTATATGAAACGTCGAGGAAGGCTGAGACCAGATCTGGTTCTGAGGTACTTGTCGCAGTCGTCAAAAACCAGTGGTTTATTGACTATTCCAGACAGGACTGGAAAGATAGCTCACATGAACTGATTGACAACATGTCTTTCTATCCGGAGTACCTTAAGAGAATATTCCACGATTCCATAGACTGGTTAAGGCAGAGGCCCTGTGCAAGAAAACGTGGTCTTGGCACCAAGCTGCCGATGGATCCTGACTGGGTCATTGAGTCACTATCAGATTCCACGGTTTACCCGGCTGTTTACACCAACTCACCACAGCTGAGATCAATCTACGAAGGCAAAGGTTCGCTTGACTTCGACCTGGTGGATTCTATCTTTACAGATTCCCCATATAAGGTAGAGGATAAATTTTATAAAACGGTAATTGAAGCTAAGAGACAGTGGAACTACTGGTATGGTGTTGATCTGAGGTTGACAACATCTCCACACATCTCAAACCATCTCTCTTTCTACATTATGAACCATGTTGCTCTCTTCACCGGGTCAAAGCTGCCAAGTGCAATTTCGATATCAGGGACAGTAACATCAAAGGGTGCGAAGATCGGAAAAAGCAAAGGTAATGTTGTTTCTCTGCTAAATGTCGTAGAACGGTATTCTGCTGATATCTACAGGCTTTTCGTGGCTGTTGGGGCAGATATATCCACCGATCTCGACTGGAACGAGGATGACGTCGGCGTGCATTCTAGAAAGATAGACCAGTTCATGCAGTTAATGGAATCCTTCACTACAGTGCAGGGTGATATGGACTACATAGAAGAGTGGTTCGTATCTTCATTTTTTTCAAGGCTGAAGTTATTCATCAGCGAGATGGATCAGTACTCAATCAGGCATGCTTATATTTCGATCTTCCACGAGGTCATGAATGACCTCAAGTACCTGGAACGAAGAGGAGGCAGGGTCAATCTTGTATTATCAAAAATATTACGGCACTGGCTCATAGCTTTATCGCCTGTCATACCGCACCTCTGCGAAGAATACTGGCACAAGAATGTTTCTGATACCTATGTTTCGCTTGAAACCTTTCCAGATATACCACAGGGGTATCCCAATGAAGCTGTTCTCAGGGCAGAGGAATATGTTAACCGCATAATTCAGGACGTGCGGGAAATAATGAAAGCTACTAGCATCGAGCCCAGGACCATAGAGGTCAGCATAGTCCCGGACAAGATCCTGGATATTTACCAATATCTAGCAAAGGGTGATCTTGGGAATATACCTCAGGATATGAAATGGATAATTCCTGAATACATGAAAATCAGGAACCTGATTTCTCCCTTTGAAGGAGACGAACTGGCTATCCTAAATGGAAGCAAACATTATCTGGAATCAACCTTTGGCTGCTCCTTCATGGTTTCCAAGGCAACCCCGGTCCATAAAGGGAAGAATGCGTGGCCGGGAAGGCCATTAATCCGACTTGAATGATATATCACATGAACATTATGCTGGATGATGCTTTCGGAGCAGGGGAAAATTGTTATAAATTCCAAGCATCACCGATCTAATGAAGAGCAAGTGGAATACGCCACCATCAAAAGATGACTTATCAATCAGGGCATTCACATCAAGATTACTCGGAGTGGAAGGGGATCTTGTGCTCCATGGCGGAGGTAACACATCCGTAAAGACAGAAGAGGTCGATCATGCGGGAAGAAAGAGAAAAGTCCTGAGGGTAAAGGGAAGCGGATCTGATCTTGCTACTATAACGGAGGCAGGATTCACCGGACTCAGGATGGATGACCTTGAAGCTGCAAAGACGATAGAGACAATGGACGATTTCACCATGGCCGATTATCTCAAGAAGAGTATGCTGGACCCTGTAGAACCGGCTCCCAGCGTAGAGTCATTCCTGCATGCATTTATTCCATTCAAATTTGTTGATCATTCGCATTCTGATGCTATCCTGTCGATAACAAATACAGACCTGACTGACGAGCGGGTGCAGGAGATTCTTGGCGACGTGATCGTGTTGCCATACATCCCGCCAGGCTTCAAGCTTGCAAAGGCCGTGCTTTCTGTCATGGAGAGGGCAAAAGATGCCACTGGACTTGTGCTAAGGAAGCATGGACTTTTTACATTCTCGGACGACGCCAGGAAATGCTATGAAAACCATATACAGATTGTTTCGAAAGCTGAAAATTACAGGGATTCATTGAAGAAAGGTGACCTGTTTCCAGAAGATTACGAGAAGGTCGAAATCGATGAAAAGACCTTTCTTCCAAGACTGAGAGGTATTCTATCTTCCAGGGCGAAGAAGATTGTTACTGCAGATAGATCCCCTGTCGCGCTTCAGATATCAAGGTCAAAGAAGGCGGAAGCGATCTGTTCATATGGTCCGGCGACCCCGGACATGCTAATAAGGACAAAGTATGATTTTCTCTACATAGACGAGATTGAACATTTCGAGAATCTCATCCAGGAATACAGGAAGAAGTATGCCATGGAGCATTCAGAGTATGCTTCAGCGTATCCGATGCATGACCCTAACCCGTCTGTTATCGTAATAAAGGGATACGGCATACTGGCTGCCGGCTCAAGTTATAGGGAATGCAGGATAATACTGGATCAGGCTGTTCATTCATTTAACGTGAATGCATTCACCGATCTAGTTTCCCATCATGTTTTCATATCCAAGGCTGAAGCTTATGCGATGGAATACTGGCCGCTTGAAGAGGCAAAGCTAAAGAAATACCGACCCAGAAAACTGGAAGGCACGGTATCTGTAGTGACAGGTGCAGCTAGTGGAATAGGTCTTGAAGCATTTAAGAAGCTTGCGTTTGCAGGTTCTCATGTCGTTGCAGTCGACCTTGACGCTAAAGTAGTAGAAGAGGCACAGCGCGTTCAGTCCGAATCCTCTACGGTAAATCTCCCTGTCGTGGCAGACATGTCCAACGAGAACGCAGTGTCTTCGCTTTACCTGGAAGCTGTCCGGAAATTTGGAGGGATAGACATTGTATTCAACAACGCGGGAATATTGAAGACGGCACCAATTGACAAGATATCAATTAAGGACATGGACCAGATGTACCAGGTCAATGCACGCGGAACTTTCATGATTACAAAGGAAGCCTTCAGCATTATGAAAATACAAGGTATCGGCGGGAACTTTGTTTTCAACATTACAAAAAACCTGACCAATCCAGGCGAAGAAATGACAATGTATGGAACAACTAAGGCATTCGCCGCACATCTTAGCCACTATGTTGCCAAGGAGGGCGGCAAATACCGGATTAGATCTAACATAATCAACCCTGACAAGATATTCCGGGGTTCAAAGATATGGGAAAACGGTGTACTTGAATCGAGGGCGAAGGCCAAGGGGCAGACTATCGAAGAATACAAAACACAGAATCTCCTTAGGATTGAGGTACTGCCCTCACATGTTGCCGGCGTTTTGCTTGCTCTCCTCGATGAAGATACATTTGGTGCAACCACCGATGCAATGATTCCAGTCGATGGAGGGATAAAATAATTAGAGAAATTCCCTCAGCACATGTGATATCTTGAAATCGATTCCGAATTCCCTGAGATCCTTTTTTGAGGCTCGGATATATGAAATTGCCTTCCTTTTCTGGATGGTACTATCCTGAAAGCTCCTGAGCAAGTCATAAAGAGTGTAATACCTGTTGAATTCTTTTTTGATCAGCGAGAAATAATTTTCTTTTATCGTGTTCAGGTCATTGCTCCTGGTAATCGCAGTAAAGAGAAGAAATGCTGACTTCATTGAGGGCACAATCCCTTCTCCAGTAATGGGCGAAACTGTTCCAATTGCCTCACCGATACCTATGACGTTTCCATCCGATATCGAATGCAAGAGAGGCTTGAGCCTGATGTCCCTGGATACAATTTTTTCCGGAGTATAGGGAGCAAGAGAGCTCTTTATATTGGCTATCGAGCTGGATCCTGCCCCAACGTGATATTTGTTTCCTTTGGGGAAAATCCAGAAATAACCCGACCCCTGGGGAAAATACCTGAACTGGAATTCCTTTTTTTCTTCTAAACTCGTGATGTACTCAATAGTATGCATTCTGTAATCTTCTACCTTGGGAAGATAACGCCTTGAAACTCCAGTTGCGTCGACGAGGATGTCATAGGATCCATTCACGGTAGTGCGGGACCACTTGCACTCCTTCAGCAGGTCGGCTTCAAGCCTGTTCTTGTCAAATGTTACAATTCCCCTGGATCGGAACCTGAGCTCCCTCCTGGATGTCCCGGAAAAAACGATTTCTTCAGCTTTGCTCTCTATGTATGTGGAAAAGTCTAAATTAGTCCAGGACAGCAGATCGGTCATGCTGTGCCGGTTAGCAGCATAGCCGCATGGTATATAGTAACCCTCCTTCTTTGGATCAAAGCCAAACGCATCAAATCCAGATCGGCTCAGAAGATGCAAAAGATATGACCCAGACGATCCGAGGCCGGCAACCGCAATCCTCATCGTAGGGTATTTTAAGGGTCTCTTTTATTCTTTCTGATGGCACTTCTTATCAAGTTCGGTTACGTTGGGACATGCTTTACTGGTTTTCAAAAGGGGAATGGTGAAAACAGCGTGGAGGATTCAATTCTCGGCATACTGCGAAGGCAGAAGATTTCTGACGATATGCGATCGGCAGCGAGAACGGACAGGAACGTTTCTGCAACAGGGAATGTCTTCATGACCGGGACTGAAATGCCGCCGGAGAAGGTCATGAAGATACTCAATGCTCATTCCCGCAATCTATATTTTTTTGCATACAGTTCTGTGTATGATAATTTTAATCCTAGGCATTGTAAGACAAAAAGATACGTTTACATGCTAAAAGACCCTATATCATCTTTTGCCAGCACTGTGAAGAAGTTTGAGGGTGTGCATGATTACAGCGCTTACTGCAGAAAGGATGCCAGATCCACGCTTCGAAGCATCAGTAGCATTGAATGTGAGGCTGTTGGAGGACTACTTAAAGTCAGCATAGAAGGGCAGAGTTTTGTATGGGAGCAGATCCGTTCGATCATAGGATTTTGCAACAGTCCTATGATGAAAGATCACTTCACAGATCCTTTCAAGGATCCACCTGAAAGAAGAATTGTGGCCCCACCTGAACCCCTAATTCTCTCGGACATTTCGTACGATGAAGTAAACTTTATCACAATGCCCTTTCCAAGCAAGTCTAGATATCTGAAAGAACAGATAGATTCTCACACACTCATGGCAAGAATAGATGAGCAGATGGTTCAGGCATTTGCTTCCTAGAACAGAGAGTTATAATAAAGAAAAGCCATTATATATTATGCTCTTCTCAGTAGCAGCCGACGTATTTGAGCAGGTATCAAATACAAGCAAGAGGACCGAGATCACAAAAATACTTGCGGATCTCTTTGCCAACAGTGATTCCGATCTGAAGAGCCTTGTCTATTTTGTGCAGGGAAAACTCGCCCCCGATTATGAAGGCATTGAATCAGGTGTGTCGGATAAATCTATTGTAAAAGTCTTTTCCAGCATATCCGGCAGGACTGAGAAGGACATAACTGAGCTTTTTCACAAGGTCGGGGACCTTGGACTGGTCGCAGAAGAGATAATGACTGAAAAGCTTCAGAAGTCCCTGGTTTCAACAGAACTTACCGTCGGTGATCTGCATGCAAAACTGCTTGAAATTGCAAGATCATCCGGATCGGGGAGCAACAGGAACAGGGCAGGTCTACTCGAAAGCATACTCCTCGACGCGAGTCCAAGGGAATCCAAGTACATATGTCGGATCCTGACTGGAAAACTGAGGTTAGGTGCTTCAGACATAACAATTCTCGGTGCCTTGTCACAGGCATTCGGCTATGAAGACTCAGACGAGGTCGAGAATGCATACAACTTCCATCCAGACATAGGATTTATAGCAGAGCTCTTGAGGGGAAAAGACACCGAGAAGATCAAGGCAATTGGTCCAGAGCTGGGAATACCGATTAAGGTGATGCTGGCCGAGCGGCTCCCAGATGTAGCACAGATAATGGAAAAGATGGGCGAAACTGTAGCGTTTGAGTACAAATACGATGGAATCAGGTCGCAGATACACAAGATAGGCGAAAAAGTTGTCATTTATTCCCGCGGTACTGAGAACCAGACTGATCAGTTCCCTGATATAGTTAAGGCAGTGCTTGAGACATTTCAGGGCAGGAACTGCATCCTTGACGGAGAAGCAGTTCCGGTAAACCCCGAAACAGGGGAAATATATCCTTTTCAAGCAGTTTCACAACGAAGAGGAAGAAAGTATGACCTGGATGCCACAATCCAGGAAATACCACTTGTTGTCTTCCTGTTTGACATTCTCTACCTTGATGGAAGATCCATGGTAAATCTTCCATACTTGGAAAGAAGGAAAACTCTGGAGACACTTTTCGAAGAGAACCAGGCAATAAAGAGGGCGACCCAGATGGTATCAGGAGACCACGATAAACTGGCACTTTTTTTTGAGCAGGCCATACAGGATGGATGCGAAGGCATAGTTGCAAAGAACGTGACCGAAAAATCAGTATACAGGGCAGGAGCAAGAGGATGGCTCTGGATCAAAATGAAACGGGACTACAAATCAGAACTCGCTGATACATTGGATCTTGTCGTAGTTGGTGCATTCGCAGGTCATGGAAGACGCAAGGGCACATACGGTGCGCTTCTTATGGCTTCTTACAACGCTGAAATGGATCGTTTCGAGACTGTGTGCAAACTTGGCACGGGGTTCAACGATGAAGTCCTTTTTGGATTACCTAAGATGCTAGCATCTTTTGCATCAAATGAGAAGCCCATTGCCGTGGAATCAAAGCTAAAGGCAGATTTCTGGTTCAACCCTTCGCTGGTCATGGAAATTGCCGGGGCAGAAATTACACTGAGTCCGGTGCATACCTGCGCTATGGGCATGTTTCGTGCTGATAGCGGAATTGCGATCAGGTTTCCAAGGTTTACAGGCAGGTTCCGCCATGATAAGAATGCCTTCGATTGCACTACTACAACCGAGATAGTAGAGATGTATAACAGCCAGGGTAAAAAAACGGCATCGTCATAAATAAATTAAACGATGCCTAATGAAATAAGCTAATTTTAATCGTTCTTGTACTTTCTATCGTCACTGCGGCCGTAGTCGTTATTTCCTCTTCTGTATCCACCACCACCGCCACTTCCTCGTGAGCCACCGAATCTTCTGTACTCATTCTCGTACTCTTTCTCGCTCATGTCAAGCGATTCATTCAGATTCGAAACTTCCTCGGTTCCTTCCGACATTGATCCATACTTGCCGACATTGAGTCTCATGTGTCCCCTTACGAGGGAAATGTACCCGTTGTCTATGTATATGGTTTTTCCGTCTGCCACCTGCTGTGCTTGGTCTCCCCAGAGTGAGAGTATTATCTTTCCCGTGTCATCGGCCAATACGACCTCTGTCACAGACTTTCCTTCTCCGTATCTGGTCTGTATTTCTTTGGGCTCGCTTATAGAGACAACTTTCCCCAGAACGTTTACACGCCTTGAGGAAGGAGTCAAATCCTTAATTTTGGTAGTTCCTTCCATTCGATTACTTCCTTTTTGTCTAAAAAGACATTTCTATATTTGAAAGCTGTATTAAATGGTATTGTAAATGAAATGCCTTATCGCTCTTGCTAGTAAGATAACTTGCATGCAAATGTGAGTTGACTCCATATTCCGCGCACTGATGCATTCTGGATTAGCGCAAATTAGAAATTTCTAATCATGATGATGCATGCGAATAAAATATGCACTTGCTTGGAAAGAATATTACCCTTTATAGGTATAATGCAGAGACGGCCCTAAGAAACGAGGCATTTAAGTCCATTGAAGCTCCCCTACTTAATAGCATATACATACCGGATAGCATGGTTCCCTTAATCCACGATGACCCGGCTGAAAAAATGGAGTTCATTGAAGATGACAATAGGACCGCGATACTTCCGGATCCTTTTGTCTCAATTGGCGGAATCGATTATTACCTTTCAGTTAAAGGGATTGGCTCCACAACGGATCCATTCTCGATGAGGTCCCTGGACAGGTTCCATGTAATGTCTCTGGTGAATAACCTTGATCTGAAGAAGAAACTTCAAGATCACCAGACAAATTCAAGCAGGTTCATAACGGGAGAGCTATGGTTAAGGGGCTCGCCTTACGGAGGACAGGGCCTTGAGCACGCAACAATTGCAATGAAAGCTTCCAACTATGCCAACGAAACATCAATAAATGGATTCAGGATAGCGCCTCTTCTTCGGGTGAACGTTATACCAGAAGATCTCGAGAGATCCGTAAAGAGTATCTACTGGTACAGGAAATTTCATGGAAAGATAGTCCAGGAAATCAGGCTCGTTCCTTCCAATATCAGGATCTATTTCCATTCGTCAAATACAATAGGAAGCAACGCTAGGCAGGTTTTTGACCTTTTTGGTTTGGATACGAACGAGAAGACTTTCAGGTTCGAGATAAACTTCGTGAGAAGTGCCATTGCAATGCTAACACTCTTTCCGAGAACGTTGTCAAAAACTGAAGAAGGCCTGTACTCTGGACTTGATTTCTATGACGTATGGCTTGACAAGGATGCAGTAATTGCACCCGATGGATCTATCTTCTTTGTTGATCTTGAAGGTATCGAGGCCATCCAGATTAGGAGGGAAAAGGTCAGGGACAAGATAGAGGAGCAGGTTTTCAGGTCTCTGTACGAGTTCATGTTTGCATACGAGCAGATAGATCTTGAACGAAGAACCAGGTTCAACGGAACCGAGGAAAGGAAGGTGCAGTTTGAAATACTGTTAAGGGAGGCCGTGAATATGGATCCTTACATAAAAATAATTGAAGATGGATCATCCCTAAAGTTACTGATAAAGAATAACCTTAACGATGAAGAATTAAATATGCAGTTTCCAATCCTAGACAGATAGCTATATGAAATGCAAGGAAGTAAGCGACTTTTTTAATCAGGTCTCTTCAAGAACAATATCTTCAATGCCCGGTCAGGCTGATCTGGATCTTCTCAAGAAAAACAATCTTATTAATCTATACTCGAAAGATGAGTACAATCAGCTGGCAAATGACGTGAGCCAGATCCAGTCTTTACAAAAGACGGTCGGTGATGAGAAGAATTCCCTTTATACCATGAGATCCAACTATAACCAGGATTATAAGGAGACACACTCGTTCCTTTTCCACCTAGAAGGCAGGGAGAAGAAGGAAGCTGAAGATAAAAAGATGGAACAGGATGTTGATGCACTGAAAAATGAAGAAGGAAAGCTGACAGCAGATGAGGGAAAGATTGCTGATCTTATCAGGAAAAAGTCAATTCTTGATGGATTAACCCAATCAGGTGACTATTACATCTCGCTCACAAACCAAGGTAAGCTTATGTCAAGCAGTCTCAGCATACGAATGTACAGGGCCTCCGACATGGAATTCGGAGACTTCTTATCGCAGCAAAGCTCAATGAACAGCCAGCTCATAACAATTGCGAACGAAGCATTCAAGCATTTCAGAAGCCTATCAGCTTCCCTGCAGGATGCCGATCCATCGCACATATGGAGCACTGCGGTAGGCCTTGCCAAGATCCAGGGCGATACCCAAACCCTTGACGGCAAGTTTGTCAAGTCATATTCACTGATGGAGAAACTTACTAAGAACAAAGACAACGCCATGATGGCCGCAGAGATAATTGCATCTTCCAGTGAGGAGCCTGACAATGCATTCGGATCCATATCGGAGTTGAACCACGACGTGAGGCACCAGGCTCATGTTGACAAGGAGGCATCCGTTGGAATAGCTGCGATCCTTTACTTCGGTAGAGCATTCGACGGGACCTATCCAATGCAGAAGCTCATGGATTACAAGAGAATTACAAGGTCAGACGAATCAGCTGCGATTATGGCCATAGTTAACAAGCAAGAGGAAGAAATCACGGGAAAATTCAATGCCATGAAAAAAATATTTTCATCCTGGGGATATACTTACTCCGAGGATACGGAAATGTCGTCAGCCTATCTCGCCATATCCGATCTGCCTGAAGAAGGATTTGAGACAAAGCTTGGAATAATTATCAACGGCATTAAATCCTATCTTGAATATCCGCTGGTTGCATCATCAATTCTTGCTTCGATCCCGGTAATGGAGGCAAATGAAACCCTTGATCTCGTGGAACAGGCTTATTCAATCATTGGCAGGGTTGCTACAGGGTTGAGCCAGTCTGAACTAATAGGCCTGGCTGTAAGGGCTATACATGGGATAAGAAATGAGATAGTAAGGAATCTTGACACAACCGCGAAACTTGCCAATACACCCGTACAGTTGACCTACCGGCCGATGGGCTTTGGCATGGGTATGATGTGGATGCCAATATTTGTACCTCTGATTGTTGTTCACTCGAGCTATTATTCCACTTTCAGCTCAATCGGAGGAGTCCATCCCGGCCATGTGCACGTTTCCGGAGGAATGCAGGGTTGAAGCAATATATACCAATAATCCTTGTAGCATTGATGATTTTTGCCTTTGTGCCATCAGGAACAACAAGTCACTACGTACCGACCTCAGGGACATACTTCAATTATGAAGAAATAACTAACCTGAATGATGGAAAGGGAATATATAGCGGATATTCACAGCAATGTTACATCAACGGGACGGAGCATTTTGTGAATGTTTCTGCCGGAATTGCAAACATGATTTACGCTTATAACTGTACCCTTACCAATAATACCGGCGTGTATAGCCCGATCTCATCAAGCGGTAAATTCACATTCTCCACCAAAACTTTCCTTTACGTGAATGGAACGGATAACCTGACCGGTTACGTCAATCCCACAGTGTGGTTCTACATGAACAATACACTCTCTGCAGGAGATTCCTTTGAAATGCTGAACACGCAGATGCAGGTTGTTTCTACAAATTACGCATACAAGCTTCAGAGTACCGGTAGCTATGTGGAAACTATCTACGCGGAGGGGAATGGCTCTTATCAAAATGGAAATTTATCAGCAACATTTAACTGCAAGGCGTATTATGATCCATCTACCGGGCTGATCGTTGGCTACCTGTATACCGAACACGACACAAGTAACTCGGGAAACGGTTATCTCTTCACAGAATCCCTCTTTGTAACGAGTACCAGCTATACCCTAACACCTGCGGTTGCTCCGCGTACCAGTGGAAGTGGATCAAACATCCTTCTGTACGTTGTTCTCCTGGTAATTTTATTGCTTATCATAGTTGCAGTACTGGTTGCCCTGTCGAGGCGAAACAGGAAGGAGAAAATTCCCAAACATCCAACTCAAGGGAATGTCAACTTCGGCCCGCCACCTGTTAACCACAATGCATCGGTCGGCCAGGCACCGCCGCCGCTAAACTTCAACGCACGGCAGCCCGAGGTTCAGCAGATAGTCGTGAAGGAAGTGGTGAAGGTTAAATGCCAGTACTGCGGTTCCCTGATGGATTCAACAGCCGAAAGATGCCCGGTTTGTGGAGCTCCAAGGAGTTAGAACTGACTTATCTTGAAGACTTTTGCAGCTACTTTATATGATAGAGATAGATCTTTCCCGTTTCTATGAAACCTGCTTTCAACGCAATGTCCCTTGAGGCCAGGTTATAATCAGAAACTTCAGAGAACACTTTGCGTACGCCGAGTTCCTTCATCCACAATAACCTTGCATAAAGAATGTCAGTCCCTATTCCAGCTTTCCGGTATCTTTGCTTAACACCCAGTGAGATAAGATGGCCTGTATCATCCTCTATGGAACCCCATCCCAAACCAGTAATTTCTCCTCCTGACATGGAGGCAAAGCACCTGTCGCCACTCCGAAGCGCTGCCTCAACCCATCGCAGGTTCATTCCCCTAAAAATTGAATTCATTGCATTTGTAATCTCTTCTACGTCGGTGGGACCAAGCAGAGTCACTTCGTTTGAGAACGAATGTATCAGATCCGATGAGGAAAGATCCAGTTCTAATATTGAGAACGGTTCATTTTCAACTTCCGCTTTCAATTCACAGAATAAAGAACAGTCGGATGCCTTATCCATGTAGTGGTTCAGAAGATCAGTGGAATCGGTGAAGACCGTGCCTATCCTCTCAACCGTATCAAAAATGTATAAGCATTCTACTAAGTCGCTAGGATTCAAGGCAATTTCAGCAATGCTTCCAGCATCCAGTGTTTCCGCGATAAAGTGTTTTATGAAGGGATCAAAGTAAGACATTTTCTTAATATGAATGCCCTTAAGATCATCATGCATATCAAGGCGCATAAAGGAATGGCCGGCGTCATTATCCTGGAATATACGATACACTTCGGTCTGCAGGGATTTCACTATATTTAGCATTTGTGGTTGTTGTACAGAGGGGATCTGCAACAAAATCATTTTTTTCTGATCTTTTAGGTGCAGGTTTGAGTTTAGTTGCCAAGCCACAAATATGGGCATAATTATATACCTCTGTGAAGTAACAATTCATAGATGATTCAGAAGAGAAATAAGATCATCATGTTCGCTGTCATTGCGGTCATCATAGTTGCAGTTCCCATATCATTTTACGAGTTATCATCTCAACCTGAACCGACAATATCTGTTGTCAACGATTATACACACTATCAATGGGACTCGAACTTTTACAATCATGCCAATGAAACCTGTCCACTCTTTTCACCATATTTTAACGCATCTGCTGTAATAAACGAAACCGGATATACGAATACAACCCTGCTTATTTCCATACATGGATATGAGTGTTACCAGTCGACCGAAGGGCAGCGCCCCTGGTTCGGTTTTATTTTAAATGTCTCCGGGTCACTTCCGTCCAATCTGCATCCGAAGAGTCTGGTCATATCCCAGAATCTGAGTGCTCCTGGATTGAATTGCTGGACTCAGGTAACTGACGGCTTTTTTATGAGCCCGCCAACAGGTAAACTATCCAACCTCTCCCTATCCCCTAGATCGGTATACCCAAATTCATACACACCAGGCTTATCAAAAAACGGTTCATATAAGTGTACTTTGCAATTTGAAAATGAAAGTTCAAGTAGCAGCCATGCACTTTACAGCTTTTCGTACCGTTCAGTATACATCTGCGGATGGTTTAATTTCCCAAACTCCAATTTCACTTTCTACACTAACATAGGCGTTGAGATAACAGGGCTTTCGAAACCGGTTGTTTCAGAGGATGAATTTGCCATAAAGGATGTGGTTCTATGATATTACCATAAGGCCATGAATCAGGAAAATTCCTGGAGACTATATTCCTTTAATGTTACCTCATGTAATACAAGACATGTCTACTTATCACTCTATGTTTTATTTACCTGGGAAGTTGAGGTTATTGGCGAAGCTATTCATATCCAAAGGAAAAATAATAAAGAATCCAGTACCGGTAAGAGATACCTCATATTTAACCAAAGACATCTGTATTTACTGCTGAGGCAATCAAGACCAAGGATAAAATTCTGGTAGTTTCTGCTCTGCACCCAAGTCTCAGCTTTTCTGACCTTTTAGGTGCAATTAAACTATTTTAGGTGCAGGTTTGAGTTTAGGTACTAAGCGGTACAGGAGCCTAGTATGAAAATAGATCAAAATTATTGGCGCTCTTGAGCTTTGTTCTTGGTTTTTTTGAAAGTCTAAGAATTCTAAACCCTCTAAGCGTAAATTGACTAAGAAGCCTGCTTTTGTTTCTTTGCGTCAAATTCCTCTGTTGCCTTCTTCAAGAGTGAAGGATCTTCAAGCAGGCGAATGCATGCGTTAACAGCTGCCTCTATTCCAATCTCCAGGCTTTGTCTTGCCTTCAATGGATCAGCATATTTTCTAAATTCATCCGAGTGGCCGGGAGTACCTTCAGGTGATATCTTGATGTCTATGTGCCCCGTGGGTACCACCCTGCTCACGTTCCCCTCATCTGTGCTTCCCGAAGGAATCATCAGATCGTTTATTGACTGGAACTCCACCTTTTTTGCAGAAAGAGTCTCACCCAGCAAGGAATCAAGGGTTGAATTTGTCCGATAGCCTTTATAAAGAGGAGATGTTGGTGTCACTTCCAGAGAACACCCTATGGACTCGGCAGATGACTTGGCTATGCGCTTCATCTTATCCACCATCTGCTGCAGGAAGGAAGCTGAAGTTGACCTAAGATCCACCTCAAGCACAGACCTTTCAGGAACAACATTGGTTGCATTGCCCGCTTCTCTGAAATACATGCCAATCACAGGGTGTTTATCCGTCTTTATCGAGTCCCGCATTAAATTTATTCCAATATACGCAAGGACTGCGGCGTCAAGTGCATTGATTCCCAATTCCGGGGAATCTGCTGCATGTGAGGCTTTTCCAATAAACGTAAGAAGATACGAAACATCAGAATATGAGGTGGAACCTATTGCCCAGACGTCTGAAGGATGCATACCGAACATTACGTCTGTTTTAGAAAACACATCGTCATCCGCCAGCCTGACCTTGCTGCCCGAATATTCTCCTATCCCTTCTTCAGAGGGCGTGCCGTAAACTTCTATTGTGCCTGAGCTCATCTTCTCTGCCAGAGAAGCCGCAACGCCATACGCCCAGGCGGAAATAAGGTTGTGACCGCAAGAGTGACCATTGGGGAGAGCATCGTATTCGGCAAGCAGCCCAATTACAGGATGGCCACTTCCTTTGGTAGCCTTGAATGCGGTGTTCATGCCATGAAACGGCTTCTGGACAGTAAATCCCTTTTCCTTCAGTCTGGATACCAGAAGTTCTGAAGACTTCACTTCCTTGCTTCCAATCTCTGCAAACTCATATATGGATCTGGAAATATTGACGGTCTCATCCATTATGCCACGAGGTATGGTAACACTTTTCATGTTCTGCAGAATACTACTATAGTGAATAATTTTTTTCTGTTCATTCATTACTTCTTGTGCAGTTTTTATATCTAGTAAGAGATTGCATCATTACATTGAAAGCGTGGCTGATTGAGGGTAAGATTAAAATTCAATAAAATGTAACAGCTATAATGGGAAACTTTGCATGGTTCTCCTCGACTGTCGAATTTCTAAAGGAACTTGAAAACCCGGAATTCATATCCTCATTGAAAGGCAGATTTAGGGAATCTTTCAAGGAAGATCCTTCGATGGAGCTTGTGAATTCATGGACCTCTGAAATTGTATTCCTGAAAAAGGCTCTTCAGGAAATAGGCGGATCTATTGTCCTGGAATACAGGATACCAGGAAGTGGGGAAAGGGCTGACGTTGTTTTAGTCTCGGAGGGTGCGGAGAAGAATGCTGTGGTTATTGAAATGAAAGGATGGAGGAAGGGTATCGAAAAGAATGCATTCTTGTATGAAACTGATCAGAAACAGCCTATCCAGGTAAATCCGCTATATCAGCTCATGAATTATGTCGGCAAGATTCGATTTACAAGTTCATCTGGGGATTCTTTCAAAGTAGACGGAAAAGTTGTTCTTTATCATCTTGACAGGATAAATAACAGCGAGATACTCGTCTTCAGGTCTGAAGAAAAGAGGCTTGAAAGTTTTCTCAAGACAGTAATAACAAGATCAGACTCCAACGGAAACGGAATAAAGTTTGTACATTCTGTTTATAAGCAGAATGAAGCCCTTTTTGATGTCATCAGGCAGCATTTTGAGGAGCTTCGGCAAGGCGCAATGGAAACAGTGGTAAAAAGTGGATTCGGCCTGTACGGAGACCAGGTTAAAGTCTACAACAGGCTCATAGAGGCAATTGAACACAATGAGGAGGGCCAGTTCATAGTTGCCGGAGGTCCTGGCTCGGGTAAAACCATGATTGCCGTGGAGCTCCTCCTTCGGGCTTCGGGAATGAACAAGCAACAGACAGTCCTCTGTTACAGGAACAACCGAATGATAGAGTCACTTCGTAAACTTTTTGCATCCAAATACAGGGGGCTAGATACGATGATAAAGTTCTTTTCAACCGGAAGGCCTGGTAATCCCGGGGTTGCGGAAAAAGGGTGGACTGCTAGCCTCGATCTGGCAATTTTTGACGAATCCCAGCGCATGACGTTGGAAAACATGCAGCTTGCTGGAAAAGCTGCTAGGACCGCTATCTTCTTCTTCGATGAGAAACAGATCCTGAGCACGGAAGAGAAGGGAACACGTGATAACTTTTTCAATATCTATCCGAAGGCCACTTTCATGGAATTGACTGGACTATACAGAAACGGCCTGGAGTATGGAAAATTTGTTGAAAGCCTCTTGAAGTCTCATCTTGATTTGCCGGAGCTCACTGATTATAGCCTGTCATGCTTTGACAATATAGCCGATATGATAGGCGAATTAAGGAAAAAGCAGGAAACTGGAAAAACGGCCTTGGTGGCTTCATTCACCGAGTCTAAAGGGAACCTGAATGATAGGAAATCAATTGAGAATATCAGGGTAGGATATCCACTAAGTTCGAATCTTGATATATACAAGGGATCTGGAGTCACGATAAGGTGGCTCATGGATCCAAAGACAGAGTACGCGCCATTCTGGGTTGATGCAGAGTGCAATAAACTGGACACTTGCGCGTCGGTATATGGATGCCAGGGATTCGAGGCCGATTATGTTGGATTGATCTGGGGAAGGGATCTTGTATGGAGAGAGAAAAGATTCGAGCTTGGTGATAACTGCGAGGATTCATCCGGAGGGCACAGCAACCTTAAGAAACTCTTCATGAAAGGCAAGGCTGGGAACATGGAGGCATATGAAACTGCCAGGTTTCTCCTGATAAACAGGTACAGGATACTCCTGACCAGAGGTATAAAGGGCACTTTCATATTCTGCGAAGATCCTGAAACGGCATCCTTCCTGCGTGAATCCATTCATTCTTCAATCCATGCGCACACTAGTCAAGATACTTTATCTTAAAAGTTCAATGAGATAATCGCATATCTATAGATTACCGGATCAATATATCATGAAATCTCTATCTTCTTAATTCATGGATTATGTGGGGGGTCTCAGGAATTATTATGCCTTTCAGGCCAAGAGAAGCTGCCTTGGGTGACCCGGGAAGACAGAAAACAGCCTTCCTTTCAACAATAAAACCGGACGCGCCGGACAGCATTGCAGCGGTACCTACTTCCTTCGAAGAAAGGATCTGGAACTGAACCATAAAACCGGTCATCTCCTTCTCAGAAATGCTCCTGACAGCTTCTATCGTAACGTCGTATTTGGTGATGCCTGTTCCTCCAGTAATCAAAAGTATGTCGCAACTTTCGATCATCTTCCTGACCACCGATACGATCTCGGTGAAGTCGTCTTTGACAATCTTTTTGTCTGCAACCTGAAATCCGCCATCATAAAGGATATCTTGAAGCGTCTTTCCTGATTCATCATTCTCGGGAACACGGGTACTGCTGCATGTGAGTATGGAGAATGTAGCTTTGTCCCCTGGTGAGATATGATCATGCATGGCCCTTTACCTTCATGTCAACATGCAAATCAAAAATCCTTGTACCGGGATAATTCCCTGTGCTGTCTTTCTCCAGGTATTTGGTCATGTCCCATACGGTGAGCAGGGCCGAGGTGGCACATGTAAGTGCCTCCATCTCTACCCCTGTCTTGTATGAAGCCTTAACTTCGCATATGGCTTCTATCTCTTCACTCTTCAGGTCGAATTTCACCTCAACTTTTTCAAGAGGAATTTGATGGCAGAGAGGGAGGAGATAAGGTGTATGCTTCGCTGCCATAATGCCCGCGACCC
>JAKATM010000147.1 GCA_021818765.1 Thermoplasmata archaeon
GCCCTCATATTCAATGCCATAATCATACCAGCCCTGATTCCCCTTGCACTGAGGGGGAATACGTTCAAACCGTCCAGCACGATGAAGATTTTCCTGAAGAATGTGACTATCTATGGGCTTGGTGGAATAGTGCTCCCGTTCATCGGAATTAAACTCATTGCGATTCTCATAACTGTTCTCAGGGTGACGATATGAAAGGAGTAAAGAGCCTGTCCACAAATGTGAGACTCGCCCTCATATCGTTGCTGATATGCGGTCTCGTATTTCCTATAGTCATGACTGGAATAGGTCAGGTAGCACTTCCGTGGCAGTCGAACGGTTCACAGGTTTATTACGATGGAAAGTCAATTGGTTCCGAACTCATAGCACAGAATTTCACCGTCCCAGCGTTCTTCCATCCCAGAAACAACTCCGCTTCAGGGGTAGATCCGGATATAACGTTGAAAGACGCAATGAGTCAGGTACCGAGGATACACAATGCCACCGGTATCTCCGAGTCAGTGCTTAATGCTACACTGCTGAAGTACAAGCACTACACGCTCTTCTTCTTTGGAACGCCATATGTCAATGTCTTGGAAATCAACCTGTATCTATTGAAAACGTACCCCTCCATTTACAGCCAGTACGTCCAATGATACAGGTCCGTACGACAGTGATTAATTTTGTTTTGCAAATAACTTAAACTTTTAAGAGCAGTTCAGCTGCATCAAGAGGAAATGTCGGAGGACAGCAAGGAAGAGGTCACCATCACTGCTACAATCATAATCGAGACGGTAAGCAACTTTTCCTTTGCCCGGATCTTGAGAGGTATCATATTCAGCTTGAATGGACTGAACCATGCTTGAAACTAATATAATTTGTATTTAATGAGACTGGTACATTTTCCAATTCTATGTCATTTTTCGAAAGTGGAACACTAGCTGTACCAAAGTAGCACATGTGAAACAATTAGGTGGAATGCCACTGAATAAACAGATTTCGACAAGATGTAATAGTGGTTCGAAATTATGATATTTGTAATGGAAATCAAAGTTGGGCAGAAATCTACGTATAGCAGATCATTTACGATGGAGGATGTAATTTCATTCGGTGAATTATCCGGCGATAAGGGCATACACCACATTAAACCTGACAGTCTGGGTAGAATTATGGTTCAGGGACTTTTGACCGCGACAATTCCAACAAAGATGGGTGGAGAACTGAACTTCATCGCAAGAGATTTCTCGTTTCATTTCATAAAACCGGTTTACGTCGGAGACTTGATAAGCTGTGAGTCCGAGATCATCAAGGTGGACAAGGAAGAAAGGTTGATGAGGCTGAGAATAAGTATGAACGGAATCAACCAGAATAATGAACAGGTCTTTGCGGGACAGGTCGACGGAATCATACGACTTTAAAGATATCATTCCAACGGGACCACGGAAAGTCAAATGGAGAGATGCTATGCACCTATCAGCAGTTTAACATCAATTAGGCTTGGTAGACTCCAACTGAATGGCTGTCGGGTTGGAAAGTGTAGAGCTTTTGACGTTTCTCGTCAAAAGTTAGAGTATGGCTATCATATTCTGTTTTTACCTCCTGAACAATCTCCAGAGTTTTTCCATCAAAAACCTGTACGACTCCAGGATCTCCGATGCTGCAGTAAACCAGGTTCTGCTTCTCGTTGTGCCAGAGGACATCAGGTGGTCCTGCCAGAGCAGCCCTGCCCGCTAGTCCCTTCGAATCGATATTGAATTTTGAAAGGGTAGCGTCGTCACTCGCAACATAAGCGAAGCTTCCAGCTATCACCAGTCCGTGTGGTCCCTTTTGATCGATAGGATAGAATCCGGTTCGACTGAAATTCTTTCCCGAAATGAACTCAACGCCAGATGGCTCCATTATGTTGATGAGATACTGGTCGCTTGCTTTCCTGTATGTGCTCCATCTAGGTCTCCCGCTTAGCCTCACTGAAGCCAAAACCTCTCCCGTATTCTGGGAATGAAACCTTGCATAGTTATCTCCTACATCGGCCGTCATCAAAATTCCTCTTTCTCCGTCTACGGCGAGTCCATTGGGCTTCTTCCCAGTTTTAAACTTTAGTACGACATCGGTTGAGCTCCCCTCTATTGACAGAATATGCCCCGCAGATCTAGATGCTGCAAATATTCTGTTATTGATAGTGTCGAAAATCACTCCACTTCCTCCCGCACAGTCGGGTATATTTTTTATCCAACGCTCCTGTTGACCATCAAACACTTCAACGGTTCCGGAGCTTGTATGTGCAACGTAGACTCTGCCCGTGGTTTGATCGACATCTCCGTGATCAAAAGAGCAATTCTTCTCAGGTGGTAGTCCTATTTTCTTTAGAAACTGTAGCAATTATTTCCCTTCCCAATATGTAATGTATCCCGGTATCACTTCTTTGCGTGTTCCAGTTTAATCTTCCCTTCCATCCTTCCCTTCACGTAGGTATACATTGCGTCATAGAATGGAAACTGAAGTTTCATATTCTCGTGGTCATCCTTTGCCATCTCCCTGAATCCAAGGGCAGCAGCCTCTAGACCAGTCGACTCGGGAGGCGCATCCGGGATGTGAGCGTCCGCTCCCCTCACTATTCTTGCGAACTCGAGCAGGGCAGGATCTTTGAGATTGTATTTCTTAATTATTGAGTCAAAACTTACATATTCCTTCCCATTTTCTCTGTAGTGGAAGAGCTCTGCTCCAGGAGCATCGAAAGGAATGGCTTTTTCTGACTTGGCAACCTCCATAACTTTTTCCTTTGCCACGAAGAGAAATTCAGGGGTTTTGTCTACAAATCTTGATATGAGCCACGGACAGGCTATCCTATCTACTTTTGCCTTTTCTCTGGTTACCCATTTCATAGAATTGAGTAGAGAAAATAAGGCATAAACCCTTCCTTTGTCTCGAGCGAGACAACCTCACTTAAAATTCTGTTCCTTGATGTTAATTTCAAGCACATTGCTCCAAGTCCTAAACCAATCAGTATAGGTTTTGAATCCTATCCAAGGATTAATCAAGTTGTCTTCAAAATACTGAAATGTCATTAACTATTCTTACCATGCGAGCGCCGGGATTTGGACCCGAGGCATGAGCTTGGCAAGCTCACGTGTTACCAGGCTACACCACGCTCGCTGAATCCTCCATTAGTATGGAAATAAAAACCTAACTGCGAAATTGTTGAGGGATAAGAACGTTAATCTGACAGCGCTTGTGAACTGTTTTCACAGTTTGCACAACGTTCTAAATCGAAAAACATATGACCTAGAGACTAGAGATCAAGGATGGTATCAAGCCCCCGCCTGAGACCTTTAATTTCTCTAACTCTGCGCACAGCAAGTAATGTTCCTTCAATGTATGGCATTGCGCTGGTTCCAGCATCATATCTTATACTGAGTTTCTCGTCTGGTTTTCCGAATAGTACTTCGGCTCCAATTACTGTACCGGGAAGGCGAATGGAATGAACCTGTGTATGGTTAATATTCGCCCCTCTGGCCTCCTTTATTCCTCTAACACTATCAACCGGAATTTCGCTTTCCGGTCTTTTCACTTTAGATAAACGAAACGCTAGCTCTCTCGTCATTCCGCTTGGAGCATCTATCTTCTTAGAGGA
>JAKATM010000148.1 GCA_021818765.1 Thermoplasmata archaeon
CTATTGCTACGCCGGAAAGAATTAATGCGAATCCTGATATGATGCTGGTAGCCAGATCATCAAATAGGTCTCCAGGAAATGATGCGTAGACATACCCCCGAGGAGAGTCTCAGAAAATAACGAAATAATAGTTTCCTGTGTTAACACTGTAAAACTGCAGTCAGCCAACAGCGGTGGAGGGTATTATGGCCATCGAAGCTATGTTTGATACGGTGATCACATTCAGTTCAAAAGCGCTCACACGTCCCAAAGTGCCTATAGTTCCATTTCCAAACACTGCGACCCGACCGGTGCCAGCCACAGAAATTTCATCAGAAACATATTCTCCCCGCGTATGCGGGGAATAATGAGATGAAAGGACTGCTGCTTCCGAAATAGCAACTCCAGCAAGAATCATAATGGCGACGACTACGAAAAGCACTACCACACCTACTTCAAGGGTTTTTCCTCATCTGACCTTATTTTCAGCTTCCTAAAAAAATCATTGAATCCTATGGCTTGCAAATGACTTCCCGCTTAGAATAGCAGATAAGAGACAGACTGTTCTTCAAATTTTACTTGTGCGAGCGAGATGTCCCCGGTAACGCCGGGGGAGGATGTCACTCTTACACTTTTTCAATTACAAATTTTTTTCTTCAAATTCGGGTAAAGTTGTCCACTAAATGATACCTGATCCAGACATAAACTGGGGGCATGTTAAGCGTGCATTCCACTGGACTACATCCACAGAATGGCATTTCTCAACTTTTGAAAAGCGTACATGATATGGGGGGTTGATAAAGAAGAAATAGGAGATATTTTTTAGAAAAAAAAGATTATGGAACTTCTGAGACCATATCGGCAATTCACATGAGGTGCGAAGCTTTCTCTGACTTTTCACATAAGCAGTCTTCCACCATCCACCACGACCAGACTTCCGGTCATGTAATCTGCAGCCGATGAAGCAAGAAACACAGCAACCTTGGCAATATCATCCGGTAAGCCCATTCTTCCGAGAGGAATCTGTGCAATGAATCCAGCAGTAATCTTCTCTATTTCCTCCTTTGACATTTTACTCATTGGAGATGAAAGTGACGACCCCTCAGTAGCGATTCCACCAGGAGCTATTGCATTGACATTTATCCCGTACTTTGCAACCTCCAGGGCAAAATTTTTTGTAAACATCAATACACCTCCCTTTGAAGAATCATAGGCAGCTAGTCCAACGGACGATGGATGAATACTGTCAATGGACGCAATAACAACGATCTTTCCGCCTGTCCCCTGTTTTATCATCTGCCTGGCAGCTTCTCTGCAGGTAAACGCAGCTGCCTTAAGGTTTAAAGTGTATACCTTGTCAAAAAGCTCAGGTTTCATCTCCATCATGGGTGCCATCGGATATATTCCTGCATTGTTGACCAGAATATCTATTCCTCCAAAAATCCTTACCATTTCAGTTATCATAGTTTCCGGCGCGCTCTGCTCAGTCAGATCGACATTAATTACGGCAACGTTGTTCCTCAAGGAGGCCTGAAGGCTGTTAATGTACTTCTGTGCGGGTTCCGTGGCTTTGTCAGCTATGAGGACCCTGGCACCACCCGCAACGAATCTCCTTACTATGCCCATGCCGATTCCCATTGAACCCCCTGTAACTAGCACTCTTTTTCCGTTCAGCAAAAATGGATTTGTTTCCTGCATAGTATCATCTCCATACTAAGCAGCGAGTGTCGACTTATAAACATTGACAATTTCAATTACATTAATTCTAAATTGATAGCGGCTTAAAAGAAGACTTGGAAAGAAGTTTGAAATAGTTAATCCAGATGATATAATAGTCTAGTACATGCACATTCCTGGTTCTTTTTGGCTTCTGGCACTATAATATTCTCTTAATAACTGTTTATAGTATCAAAAAAATACGGTGGTTACCTGTTTATTACGAACCTGTTCAAATTTCTCTTTGGCCCGCAAAAAAGTGATTCTTTAGCCCTGACAGATCCATGTCCACCAGGTACCACGAAAGAACATGTCTCATGATCTATAATCTTGTTTAAGACTCTATCACGCAGAATTCTAATACTACCTTTGGTATAATTCCGGGCTCTTTTGTAACTAGGAGGCAACTAGATTTTGTCAATGTCGCATTTTGGCTTCGACTCCAAGGAGGATTCATCGGCATACATGAAGGAATGGCTTGACAACGGCAAGTCCAATGGAACTGGGTTCGGGAGGGAAAACCTTGACAGGGTCATGAACAATGCTAGGTTACTGATAAACGAGATATCTGGGAAACTCTGATTCATCAATCGCCGAATATTTTCCTTCCAAGAGAGCTGAGATCTCACCCTCGAGGGCCTGAGGGTCCACGATCTTGATTTCAATGCGGTTCGTATTATGCTTGGTCTGTGGATGATTCGGCAAATGACGGTTATAATGTAGTATTATAAGAGAATATTTATACCATGAATTGTGGCCACGATCATGTACAGCTGAACACTATTTAGTGAACCACACTATAATGATATCATGATTGTAGGCCTATGCCCGGGTATCCACCGAGGACAAGGAACAGAATCCGGAAAACCAGCTCATAAGGCTGCGGGAATATTGCAACAGGAAACAGCCTGGTACAGAATGGGGAGAAGCTAGCACTCTTCCAGAATATGGACAACAAGGAATACAGGGACATTGTATTCGGTTCCGGTGACATGGGTGCTGTATTTGCGAAATACATGAAACCTTTCCAGAAGGATGGAATGACAAAGAAAAGGGTCGGGGAGCTTGTTGACAGGGGAACTGGGAAGATCCTTGGAAACTCACTTCCCGAATCACCCTATACCGATGAAATGATGAACTTCGCATATTCTTCCCGGAAAGACATGCCAAGGCCAATTTGAAGAATGAATTTTATCATGTATCTAGATTGATAATCGCTATAATTAACGGTCAATTTCCGCCATAGCAGTTACCAAAAAAATATATACATTTATCCTAATAAGTCATTATGGAGGTTTATGGTATCAACCCAATTTATAAGAGCTTAATGGAAGAGCAATTCCGTCAGGTTCCTACAGTTAAGTTGAAAAACGGAAATATTTGGAAAAAGTCTGTTTTGGCTTTGGGAATTGTTGGTTTAATGCTGACAGTAGCAGGAATCCCACTATATGATGGGGTTTTTCTTGCTGAAGGAAGTGTGATACCTGTTAATCTCGGTGCATTGGTACAAACACCGCTTGCTACGAGTGAATCTTCACAAAGTGGAACATTTGGGGATATTGTTTGGTATGAGCTAACCCATTGGGGAGCAAATCCCACAGTTTCTACCCTTGCGTCGATAATAGCAGGAGGATTTGTGCGTGAGGGATTAGGCTATATTACGGCAGATTGGCCAGCAATAGCCGGAGCGATACTAGATGTAGGGGTATTGGGAGATGGAACTATTGCTGCCATACTGGCTGGTCTAATCAGCAATCCAGTGGGCTGGGGGATCTTACTTACAATAGCGGCTGGTATTGTCGCCTTCTAAAACTTATTATAGTGTAGTGTGGTTGATGTACATTTCAAAATTAAAATTTTATTTTATTTGGGGAGCAGTAGGTTTGATCTTTTTCGCA
>JAKATM010000149.1 GCA_021818765.1 Thermoplasmata archaeon
CGGAATATACTACCCAGGAGATGTGCAGGAGCTATGCATTTAACCAAGCTGATTGCGGTTCAGTGCGCTAAGGACTGCTGTAGTTGACTGCATCAATCGTTAATGGTCTGCAACATAATTAAACTGATATGTTGTCACGATCCAGGAACTGAATCAAATCTTTCTGCTGACCCTTGGACTCGCCTATTATCCTGATAATCGAATCAGCATATTCTGAGGTGAGAGCCCCCCAGGATCAAAAAAATAATATTAAAAAATAAAAAATGGGAATAAAAAAAATGGTTTTTGGTTATTTTACGTCCGGTAGTGGAACACCTTCTTCTCTGAGAATATCTTTTACGTCCTCTTCACCATATCCTGAATATAGTGCAAGGAAGTAGAATACCAGTGCGTCTACTATCATAACCACATTGTCCCATGGGAAATATATTGGAGCTGCGTTTGGTGGTACTGTGTTTAGATATGGACCGAAAGCTCCGTAGAAGGAAATTATTGGGAGTGTGAGTATGAAGAATATAAGCCAGAAGCCTGCCTTAATTTCTTTATTTGTTCCATCTTTTGCTGCTTTGAAAAGATACACTGTTATCCCAATGACAAATAGTGCAAATATTCCGTAAAGGATCGGGAAGTATGTGAATACGCTTGATGGTGCAGGAATTGGTGTTGCAGCATGCAGGTTCAGGAATGCCGGGTTCAGGACAAGAATAAAGATCAGATAGAACAGGACTGCTTCTACAATCCAGAAACTCAGACTCAGAATGTATGCAATGTTTGTCTTTATTTTCAGTTGTTTCGTAGCATAGGACATCAAGTATATTGGAAGTCCTGCAAGAATTGCGAACACCAGTATCACTTCAAGGAAATATCCAGACCAGTAGACTATCAGTGCAGCGGATATGAATCCAAGGGGTGCAATTATAGAACTTAGAGGTAGTACAAATGGCCTGTGTAATTCTTTAACTGTCTTCCTGAAGTGCCTCAATGCAACTCCTCCCATTATGTATGTAAACACAGTTGCACTGGATATGAATCCTACCAGAAGATACCATGAAGGGAATGGTGCAATAAATATTGAACCAATTACCACGGAGAGGATAAGCGCAAGAATGGGTATGCCTGTTTTTTCCTGAATCTTGTGAATTCTGGAAGGTAAATATCCGTCGGTTGAGAGACCGTATAATACTCTTGTGCTTGTTCCCATGTATATCCATCCAGTTCCTGAGGGGGATACTACACTATCAACAAGAAGTAATGTCGCCCATGCACCAAATCCTGCAACAGTAGCCTTACTAAATACATCATAAAATGGACCGCTTGAGTATTCTGATGATGTTAATCCACTCCAGACGTTGCCGGAGACACCACCAGTTTTGAGGTTAATTGCTCCAATGAAAGCAAGCTGCAGGAAGACGTATAAAACCATCCCAATAATTACTGAAAAGATAAGTGCTCTTGGAATGTCTTTCTGAGGGTTTTTTGCTTCACCGCCAAATTCCAGTGCCTGCCTGAAACCAAGATATGAGAAGACTATACCTGCAGTTGGAATGGCAAGTAAAACATTTGAGAAACCAGATGAAGATCCATAGAATCCCTGTATTGTGAAGTTAGATGGGGTAAATATTGTGAACAAAAGCACGAAGGTTGCGGTCGGTATGATAAGTTTCCACCAGACAAAATACTCATTCCACTTTCCGAAGAATTTGATTCCGTAGAAGTTGAGGAAGAAGAAGCCTACCATAAGCAATATTGCTAAAACAACTCCCTGTGCTGAAAGGAGGGTTATTGCTCCGCCGCTTCCGTATATGTTTGCCTGAGAATAGGAAAAGGATGCAAAAGCAGGGAATGAGGACAGATAACTTATGGCCGCAATGGCTTCAATTGCCGGGACAGTAATTGCTGAAAGTAAGTATGCCCAACCAAGAATAAAACCAGTGTATCCACCATGTGTGTAATGCGGGTATCTTACTATTCCTCCCGACTTTGGTATGGCACCAGACACTTCAGCGTATACCAACGCTATGAAGATGACCATTATACCCCCAATTATCCAGGACAGTACCGATGCCGGGCCCGCTACGCTGGCCCCAAAAAGGACACCGAACAACCATCCAGAGCCAATGATTCCACCTAACGATAGAAACAAGAGCTGGATAAAACTCAGTTCTTTACGGAGTTTTTTATCAGATTCAGCTACATCCATAAATAAATATACCACCATATACTATATAGATTTTGTGTAAATCTGAAATATTAGCAATTTATACTGCATATCATTTATAAATTAAATAAATAAAAATTAATTAAATGGGGAAAACCATATATTAAGGGGGATTTTACTATAATGAATTCAACTCATGAAAGACCGGGTAAATTGTCAACCGGGATCGCCGGTTTGATCATGGCAATCAGTGGTGCTTCCCTCTGGGGTATTTCAGGAACGGTTGCTTCCCTTCTTTTCATTGATTATGGTTTTCCCTTTACAACCTTGGTCAGCATGAGGATGCTTATTGCCGGTTTCATCCTACTGGTACTATGGCGGCCTATGTTTCCATCTGTGAAAAGAAGTTTATTTCTTTTCTACTCTATAGTTGGAATGTTCGGAGTCCAGTTAACGTATCTTGCAGCAATATATTATTCCAATGCCCCTACAGCTACACTGCTTCAGTACCTTTTCCTTCCTATTATCATGATTTATGAGACTTTTCTGGGTAAGATAAAATTCTCCCGCATTATCTTTTTATCTCTATTTCTGTCCCTTTATGGAACATTTGAATTGATTACAGGATTTCCTTTTCATTCTTCTCCGATTATCTTGAATCCCTATGCTATATTTTTTGGGTTAATGTCAGCAATTGAAGCTTTTCTGTACATAATTCTCTCAGGTCCACTTATAAAAAAGAACGGAACAGTGCCAGTTATAACATGGGCTTTTTTGATTGGTGGTCTATTTTCACTGATATTCAGCGTTAGCCCATCATATTCATACTTCACTTCAGTTACATTTTCAAGACTCCTCTTAATCATTAGCCTTGTTCTTATAGTCGCCATAGGTGGTACACTAATTGCTTTCGGACTCTACCTGAGAAGCCTTAGATACATCAAAGCCACACAAACTTCTCTTGCAGGTACTGTTGAACCCATTTCAGCTGCAGTCACATCTGCCATAATCCTTGGAATATTTCTTACAGAATTACAATACATTGGTGGCCTCTTAATTCTCTGCTCGATCATCATTATGCAGCTATTCTCAAAAAAAGTTTTCCTTTCTGATGAAGCAGAAATTACTGTCAATTAATTTCACTTGTTTTTATGAGGTATTCTGACCTGTTACCCAAAAGAAAGGTAAGTATCATTTGTAAATCTTTAAAATT
Organism: Thermoplasmata archaeon; assembly: GCA_021818765.1. Taxonomy (GTDB): domain Archaea; phylum Thermoplasmatota; class Thermoplasmata; order Thermoplasmatales; family Thermoplasmataceae; genus UBA582. The sequence goes on from JAKATM010000149.1 coordinate 3,372, forward strand.
AAGGATTTGCCGTGCAAACATCTATTATGACCGGCAGATAATTATGGTGGTTTCATGGTAGATCAATGTCATAAGATTATAAGGTGACAATTCAAGAATTGTGCGATCGATTACCTTTTATATTTCTTCTTGCAGAATCGATCAATTCGCATGCTTCTTCATTTGACACCTCGCTGAAGTCTAGATAAAACTCCCCAACAGCCTCCA
>JAKATM010000150.1 GCA_021818765.1 Thermoplasmata archaeon
AGACAGGTAGTAGGACTTGCAGCAACTCTTGTATCATTGCCCCTGACACTTTTATATTCACTCGGATTTGAATATCTATGGGAAATAGTCTGGGGCTCATCCATTATATCATTTCTCATAACGTTCTGGATTCCAAAATCCATCACTGCTAACCTTCCTGGAAATCAAAGCTAAAACAAATAATACGAGATTTAAAATCACTTTTTAATGATGATCAAAAAAATAGTACCAAAAGCTATATATAGAAACCGCAGCTAGCTCTAGGCTATGGACTACAAGGCATCAGATCAGGTCCTGGAATCTCTTCGAGAGATTTTCGAGGAACAGGTCAGGGCAAGCCCTGATCTTACTGAGACGATAAAACCTGATGCCATGTTTCTGCTGCTTGAATCTTTGAGGTTTCTTGGAATTGCCTCGGTAAGGGTTGAGAAGGGCGGCATACCGAGATATGAAACAAGCAAGGGAAGCGCTCCAATTATAATTGAAGAGCAGAAGAAGAGGAAGAATAGTGGTAAGCTTGCTGAAATATTGACTAAAGTGGATTTAATAAACACTGGAAAAATGAATTTATCTGATGCAGAGATATTTCTGGCAGAGACGTTCCTGCAGGAAGGTAAAGTTGACGAGGCGCTTGATACCCTTGAAATTCTGGAAAAAACACGTCTTTCAGATCAGGTTTCCAGCAGCATAGGAAAAATTTCAAGAATTAAAGGGGCAATTGAATTCTTCAAAGGGGATCATGATGCTTCGATTAAGTTCTTGGAAGATGCGGTCAGGCAGGGTGAAGTCACAGATGACATAGATTGTGTTGCTTCAAGTTTCCTGGGTCTTGGAAACGTTTATGGATCTATGGGAAACTACGAGGAAGCCTTCCAAAAATACGAACGGGCATATCTCTTATTCAAGGAAAGAGACAACCTGCAGGGGATGGCACGCATAAAGATCAACCAGTCATATACTTACTCAAAGATGGGCCAGTTGCTTAGGTCGACAGAGGCAAATCAGGAAGCAATAGAACTTTGTGAAAGGGTCAAAGATATTCCTCTTTTACAGGCTGCTTATCTTAATCGTAGTGCGTTGCTTTTGGTACTCGGGCGTCATAGGGATGCTTATGAAACTACAATGAGCTCTTATTACCTATCCTTAGAAACAGGAAACAAGAGAATTTTTCATCTTGCAAGACTGTCAATGCTTGCCATCGATATATCGGCCAGAAAAACAAATCTTGATTATCAGTTTCTTAAAGAAGCTATAGACTACTTCGAAGATATTTCTAGCGAAATAGACTTAGCTTATTGTTATGACATAATGGCACAATACTATGTAGCAAACATAATGTATGAAGAAACGAGGTTTGCGATTAAGAATGTAATTGATATGTATTCGAAAATACAGGATTTCGTCGGTTTAGAAGCAGCTGGTATTAAGATACTTAGGGTAATGCTTATTTATCAATCCGATAGGCTACTAATCAAAGAAGCAAACAAAAGCTTCACAAAAAGCTTAGAACAAACACAACTGATTAAGGATTATAAAGAGTATATTAAACAATTTTTAACAAAAGATTACCAAACGTAGGTTCCGCCGTTTACTGGCTCCATTAGAATTCGCACCTCCTTTTGCTCTTTCTCTTGTAATTCTGTTGTTTTAGGTTTTAGAGATATCATCGAAGTAGGTATTCTATTGTAGTTATTAAATATAATTATTTATATACAACAAGATAGATATAATTCTATAATTATAAGCCAATAAAATTCAAAATTGGTCTTAGATAAAAACTTCTCTGGCAGGTTGGTGTGAGAGTTCCAGTCACCATTGAATAACAATATAAGGATTATGAGATATTAACTTTTGTATATCTTATTTATGAAAGCTTGGCTTGATTTTTACTATCTAATTCGTGGTCTGTAGTATTGTGCTTCTTAGATAAGTGGTTTAAGAGCAGGCTAACAGAAGTCATACCATAAGGAAACTCTGTTGAATGCATTGTCATGTAAGCAATATGCGAGGGATGGGATTTGAACCCACGAACCCCTGCGGGACAGGATCTTAAGTCCTGCACATTTAACCTGGCTTTGTTACCCTCGCAGTGAGTCCGTTTATCATCCGGCATTATATTAAAAATGCTGAAATTCATATGCATGTTATAAGCATTGTATTTAGGTGAACAGTTTTAGAATGTTGTTGAAGCTCGGTTGATTTAAGCATAGCCATCGGCGCTTTTGTCAAGGGCTTAGAACATTTTGAAGTCATATTGTAAACTTGATTGGATAATTCTATTATACAAATACGCATAGCGTTACCATGGCAATGCAGGGGGGACTGCCCGGAGATGCTGAGCTCATAGGGTTTGACATAGATGAAGAACCAAAGTGGATTACAGTTAGACTCCAGGACGGTTCAGTTATACAAATAAAGATGGAAATAGTTTCAATCGCAAGATCTGGAAATGACCCAAATTCTGGTCTCCCTATCTATATGGTACAGGCCACAAACATAATCAGGCTTCAAAAAGTACCGAAAGAACTTATTTCAAAGAGAAAAGCCTCATCGGATGATCAGGGCAAATCACTGTATCGCTAAGTCCTTACCCATTTTCATTCTTATTTACGCAGTGGGATAAATACCATAATCTATATCGGAGAGAACATATCTACATGCGTGGATGAAAGAGACTGGAGGATCATAGAAATCCTGAACAGAAATGCGAGGATCTCCAATATTGAAATTGCAAAGAATCTTGGCATATCTGAGGGGACTGTTAGACACAGGATCCAAAAGATGTTAAACGACGGAGTGATCAAGAACTTTACAGTATCACTTGGATCTGGAGCACTGACATCGATCATCCTGGTTAAGGTAAGGACTGAAGACTCAGCGAAGGTCCTTCTTGAGTTGAGAAGAAGGTTCAGTGAAATCTATGAACTATCGGGATCTTACGATTTCTCGGTCCGCATAATCTCCCAGCGTCTTGACCAGATTAACAAAGCCGCAGACACGATTAGATCTATTGACGGCGTTAAAGAAACAGACACTCTTATCAGATTGGTATAGTAAGAATAAGAGAAGAAAGCACGATATTATTATATACGGTAAATTACTTTGACCCAAAGAGGATTTCTATGGCAGAGTTGAGCATCATCTACGTTGGAAAGAAACCTACAATGAACTATGTTCTGGCAATAGTAACGCAATTCAACAACAATGTGGAACAGATTACGATTAAAGCGAGAGGAAAGTCAATTAGCAAGGCTGTTGATATCGCCGAGATAACTAAGCACAAATTCATCAAAGAACTTAAGTATCAGTCTATCAAACTTGATACCGAAGTCATGGAAGGCGAGCGTGGACAATCGAACGTCTCATCAATCGAAATTCTCCTGACACGTTGAAATTCTCCATTTTTCTCACATTTTTGTATTGAAAACTAGCACGGATAAAGTGACATCCTCCCCCGGCTAACGCAGGGGGCTTCCCGCTTCAGCGACTGGAGTTGCCATTACCGGCAGAGCTCCAATCTCCACGGGCGTGAATTCGGGAGTGCCGCTCCCTACCTTTACCAGTCCC
>JAKATM010000151.1 GCA_021818765.1 Thermoplasmata archaeon
AAAGATTTCAGCTATACCAGTTTTCTGAGAAATGCCACGCTTGAGATCATAGGTGGAAGCAGGAACATGAGCTGGCTCACAAGATACTTCAGCGAAATAGCCGCAATGACGGACAAGTATGTTTCAGGAATCCTGTTCGGGCGGAAGATCGACTTTAACATCCAGGACAATGCCGTTAAGCTGAGGAATTTCCAGCTTCTAGAGTTTATTGTAACTAATCTGAGGAAAGGAATAACACGATTCATATCTAATAAGAGGGCAGTGAGTTCAACGGTAGTTGAGTGGGTCTCCCTATCGACATACCGCGAGTTGAAAGTTTCCATTGAGAGATCGCTCAGGACGAGAAGGTGCATCTATCCGTACCTTGACTTCGGACCAAGGGGAGGCTTTGAAAAGCGTTTTGCTGAATCTGTTTTGGAGAAGGATTCGGGTGTTTCAGCGTATGCGAAACTTGATCAATATGTTCACAGGTTCTCTATTGCATACTTGGACAGCAAGGGTTTCATAGGGAGGTACTACCCGGATTTCCTGGTTAAAACGGGTGACGCTATGTTCATTTTTGAGACTAAATCAGAGAAAGATGCATACAACGACATTGACGTTAAGTCGAAGATGATCGCAGCCCAGCAGTTCTGCAGAACGGTATCAAATGCAAATAATCATCCAAAGGGTCAACCCAAAACCTGGAGGTACATTCTTTTGCCTGAAAACATTGCCAATGAGTTGGAGGGACACAGTTTCAAGTCCATTGTAGAACGCGCTGAATCGTTCATGTCAAATCTGCTGTGGACAGTGAGATAGGGCATGTGTAAATACACTGTAAGCCATTATTGATAGCCTCGATGAGCTAAATGCCCTGAGAACTGAATATGGTTACTGAACACCATAAGGCTTACTATGGTATATGATGCTGAGAAAGAAAATAGGCGGGAATGCAGGTAATGGTGGAGATTTACCGATTAGAACCAAAATTGTTAGATCATATCTCTTGTGGCTCCGCCCCATATTTCTTTTTGATCCAGAGAATTAACTGCATTTTGGTTGAGTATTCGTCTTCGCGACCGCGAGTATACATTTCAGGCAATGAATTGACAACTTCCTTAAAAGGCAGGGATTCCTTGAGTTCATAAACATAAACGAATCCTTCTCTCTCACCGAGAAACCATACGATTTTGTCTTTTTCGCCCTTAATCCCCCGAATAAGGTATTCTATTTTATTGGTCATACTTTTATCAAAGAGAAATGCATTATTAAATTCTACTTCTTCTCAACAAAAGGTCTTTTATATAGCAGTTTGTATTATATCGATGCAATTCCAAGAAATCTCGGAATCTTTGGATATTTCACGCCTACCTACCTTTGTGAATAACTTTTTCAGGGAAAAGTTCGATGAAAGCATCCGCATCTTTGATCAGCTCTACAGAAAAAATAAGCGATGGATCGTGACATATTCTGGAGGAAAGGACAGCACCGCATTGGTCGTTTTATCTCTTTATATGAAGACCCTCCACCCGGACATTGACCTGAATATCACCTATTCTGACACAATGATGGAAATACCCCAGATGTCAATGGTTGCATATTCATTCCTTAAGGCGATTGAAGATCGTTACCCAGCAAAGGTGAGGATCGTATATCCGGAAGTGGAAGACACATACTGGGTCAGGATGATCGGAAGGGGGTATCCGCCTCCAGGTCCAAGGTTCAGGTGGTGCACACCGAAGATCAAAATAAAACCCTCTCGTAAACTTCATGCAGACAACGGTCTATTCATCACAGGGCTTAGAATGGGAGAAAGTCAGCAGAGAGATATACGGTTGAAAAGTTCATGCCTTAATGGTGGAGCCAACGAATGTGGAAGCGATGTGTGGGTCAACCAGAGCGGAATCGATGTGGCAGCACCGATAATTCACTGGACTGCAGAGGAAGTGTGGTACTTCCTTATGATGCCAGGTCGGAAGGCGATTCCTGAGACCCAACTTGTTGTTGATCTATACGGAAATACAGCTATGCGGTTCGGATGTTGGATGTGTACTGTGGTGATGAAAGACAAGACCATGATGGCCCTGACAAAGTCTGGAGATGAAAAGGTCCAAAAACTGTTAGAGTTCAGAGAGTGGATTGTCGAGGAGAGTAAGAAACCAGAAAACAGATATTTCAGAAAAGATGGGAGAAAGGGCAGACTCAAGAAAGACTACAGGAAAGGGATACTGGATCGTGTTCAGCACTTACAGAATACTATCGGGATATCCCTGATATCATCGGAGGAAATTAGAGAGTGTTTAGAATTATTAGCTTCTAGTAAATATGAAGAGTACGCTAGATGATCTCATTTTCCTTCCGAGGTAGCGTAAATAGAGTATAGCGTTTTCATGAACTCTATTCTGTTTTCAGCTTCTTTTGGCCCCCAAACAGCTGCTGCAGTGAATATGCTTTCCCATGTTTTAGAACGCGACCCTTCTAACTTTGGTAAGCTGATAGTGGCCTCCTCTTTCTTTTTATCGTATAAAATCAAACCATAATCATCTAGAGTTGTAGTGTACTCAATATTGACATCCTCTATGCCTAACTTCTCACGAGCAACATCTCTTATGAGTTCGGTTGGGTCTTTTTTCTTCATTCGCTGCTTTCTTTTTGAAGCTCCTCTTACTTTTATGTCGTTGATTATCCCTTTCCTTTCAGGCAACAATGTGGCTAATGAGTCAAAGAACTTAATATCCCGGTTTGCAGAGGCATCATTCGTTGACACTAGGAATGTTTTCTGCCCTTCTGTCTCCTCACTCGCAGCACTTTCACTTTTTTGACTCTGTGTTTTCTCCGGAATCTCAGGAACCTTAATTGGAGGTCTTTGCGGTACTTTTCCCATGAAGAGGTTCTCAAGATATGCCCTTAGATACTGGTATGTCCTTGCGCCCTCGAACAGACTTTCTCTATCTAGGTTTACAATTGTTTGAAATCCTCTATCTAGATAAATTTCAACCATCGTTTGATGAAGTACTACCGGATCCTCACTATACAGCCTGAGTTCATCCTTAAAATAATCACCTATCGCGACATTATAAACTCTGAAAAGTATTCCTCTGTATTCGTGCGGCAATATTCTGACGTTCTGGTGGTACACGTAGCCTCTAATTAGTGTATCTACTATTTCACCTGGTTCATTTTCGATGGTTGCCTCTTTGTGCCCTAGAGCATAAACGTATGGGTCTAATTTGTCTATTCCCTTCTCATCGATGTCCCTCTTGGATGGGTAAAGTAGTGGTTTGAAAATCTTGAACTTATTTCTAGTGTTTCTTGAATCATTTCCTTTATAATCTATATCCAGCTGGGCGGTGACAGTGAAATCAAGTTTCCTAAGCTTCTCTTTGATATACAAATAATTATTATCGCTAGTTCCTGGGATATCATGGACACTGCCGTCTTCCATTGTTACTTTCGACTTAACGGGACCATCTGGAAGATACTCTACGGGGGACATCAAACCAACAGTGGCAATGATCTGATCCAGAACAGGGGAGCCGAGAAGTTTTTCTTCAAAGGAAAGCTGTTCCAAATAACCTGCAGAT